>JAQBPP010000368.1 GCA_028287455.1 Bacilli bacterium
GGTGCAATCTCATTCGGAATTAGGATAGAGTCGAGCAATCGATTGGTGTTCAAATCCCAAACGACCAGCTTTTGTGAACCCTCCGGCGACGGGGCATAGGCAATTTTGCCTTGATCCAGGATCCACATCCGATTGTACTCGTCTATTTCATAGCCCAGTACGGATTGCAGAACTGCTACATTTCCTGGCGTATTCCATTCCCAGCTTGGAAAAGCGTCGAGCAGCGGCTCTCCGTCCTTCATCACAATCCGGTTCATCGTAGCAGGAATGCCATGGGCCCAGCGCGGCACCGACACGTAATAATTTCCTTGCTGATCTTGTTTAATTCCAGCAGGCATCGCCTTTTTCCAAAATTGATTAACCTCAAATTGCTGCTTCACGGCCTCGTCCGGGAAACTCCAGTTCAACCGGTTCCAATGAAAAATCATTTGATAGCGGCCCACTTGCACTGACTCCTGCTCGTGCGGATAGGCGTATTGTCGATATGGGTAATACATGTTGTTGGCCTCCTGTTGCTATGCATCTAGATTCATTTGCTTTTCTAGATATATGCCTTAGGTTTTTAAAAAGAGTGGGCTCTAAATGCTTGTAGACTGAAATGAGCATACCCTGTCCAACAACCGCATAGGATGAGTAAGCACGCTGGAGTGGGCAGGAGGGCACCCGAATGGCTGAAACCCTACATGAAGATCATGGACTGTTTCATGTCCACGCATCAGGCGATAAATTGAAAACTGCATTTTGGGTGACGATTGCAGTTTTGGCGCTGGAGGTGATTGGAGGGCTTCTGTCGAATTCTCTGGCGTTGCTGAGTGATGCCGGACATGTGCTGACTGATTTGGCTGCAATCGGATTCTCCTGGTATTCTGTGCTCCAGGGCAAACGGCCGCCAACTGCCAGCATGACATTTGGCTATCAACGGATGGGCATTTTAGCCGCATTAGTGAATGCTGCTGCACTGATTGGGATGACCCTGCTCATTGTTTGGGAAGCCATGGGTCGATTTCATTCGCCCGTCACCATTGATTCCCGTTGGATGTTTATCACTTCTGGCCTGGGACTGTTGATTAATTTATGGTTGGGTCTTGGCATGCGTGAGGCGAGCCATGATATGAATGTACGCGCAGCCATGCTGCATATTCTTGGGGATGCTGCCGCTTCAGCCGGAGTTTTAGTCGGTGGTTTGTTGATCGGTTGGACAGACTGGACAGTGATTGATCCTTTAATCAGCATCATGATCGCATTACTGATTGGAACAGGCGCATGGAACATTCTGCGCGGCGCATTGACCATTTTAATGGATGCTTCCCCGCCAGATGTAAATATGAACCAGCTTATTCAGACGATCTTGACTGCTGAGGGGATCTTGGAAATCCATGATCTGCACGTTTGGAGCCTGTCATCTCATCAAAACGCATTAAGCTGTCATGTGGTCATCGACGGAAGGCGGACTGTCGAAGAGTGCCAGACTGTATTGCGCAATCTCGAGCATGAACTGCTGCATCTGGGTGTGGGACATACAACCATTCAAATCGAGGATCCAGGAAACCCTCACCGTCCACAGCTGTTTTGCATTGGTACTTCCCCTGTTCACCATCCTGCTCATAGGCATTCCCACTAGTAAAATCTGGAGAAACACACAGAGATTCGACACCCATTATACGGATTCCCCATACCTTACTAGAAGAAGATTTGAGTACAGGGGGGACTCTTATGCTCACTGGTGGTCAAACCCGCTACCCACAAACGCCGCCTGCAAAAGCCAGGGCTAAATTACTGCTGCCATCTGCTTCCAAACTATCCTCTTCCGCACAGCGCAGCCAGCGCAAAACGGAACTGGATCAACGCTTAAACAAACCATCCGCTTCCCTAAAACCCAAGCTGATACCGGTTCAGAAACGCGGCAGCACTGTCAAAACGAAGTCGAAATCCGGTTTCAATCTACATTTACCTGATCTGAAATCGCCAACCTTTCTCCAGGATTCGCTGCAGGGAATCACTACACTGCAGCAATTTTGCCAGCAGTGCCTGGGTTACGTCCAGCAAGCCACCTCCATGATGGATCAACTGCAAGGAACCGCAAAATCGCTGCACGAAGCCGGAATATGGCAGCGGCTGGTAGAGACTAAAGGGAAAAACCTCAGTGCAGGTGACCTGACCAACATGCTGGTGGCACTGATGAACACGCCAATCGGGGGGACGATCCTGAAAAACCTCAGCCCTAAGGACACTGATCCAAACGAAACTTCCGCCGGCGATACTCGCTCTCCCAGTGCTCGAAGCGAGCCCAAGCAGCTGAAAGCACCTAAGAGACGCAAAAAAACGATGAAAAAGGGCATCCAAAAAACGCCAGCAGCACGCCGTCTGAAGCAAAACTTTTAGAAAAAGTGTTGACTCTTTACTCCCTCAGTTGCAGGCAACGTCGGTCGTAAAGAGTCAACACTTTTTCCCGACAGATAAAAGCAAAGTCAGTCGCGAGGAATCAACCCCTTTTTCCGCACCTGTTAAATGTATAGAAAATTATACCTTCTTTTAAATGAACAACGGGCTGCGCATCTGCGGCAGCCCTGTCCTGCTATTTCTTCGGTTTGATAAACTTCTTCATTTCAGTCAGCGTCTGTGGGTCTACTTTGCCCTGTCCGTATTTCTGTACCAACTCATCGACGTTGCCGTTTGGCTCTCCGCCTTTGGTGGCATCCTTATACGCCTTGGCGAATTGATCAAGTCGTTCGTCAGAAATCGGGATATTTAACTTGTCGGCAAATTGTTTTGCCATATTTTTGACGCTGTTCACATCTTTCCATTGTTCTGGACTCGTATTTTTTACTTGGCTCAACATATCCAGAAGCCCGGTTGGGCTGACATTTTTTAAGCGCGCTTTTAGCGTATCCATCCCGGATCCGGCAGCTGGTTGTTTGCCTGGTGCAACTGACCCTGTCGGCTTCCCTTTAATTGGTCTTGGCATCGTTGATCCTCCTTCGCTCCATGATTTCTCTCTTCATCCTATGGAGGACGAGACCGTTTTGACTCTGACAATTTGCTGTCAGCTAAAAATTTGTACTGGTTTCACTTTTGTCCACCTAGAGGAATAAGCTGTAGAAACGTTAGGAGGGATCGCGATGAGGCATTTCCTAATCTACGGCGATTCAGTGGCCGCCGGCTATGGCGCGCCTCGTGGGCAGGGATTTGCAGAGCAGCTTACCAGAATAGTCTCACATGACACTGCAACGCTTCGAATGTCCAATCTATCAGCACCTGGATCCAACACGGAGCAAGTCACCAGTAAGATCTCATGGTCATTAGAAGCGGTGTCTACAGCAGAGTTCGTCGGGCTGTTCGCCGGCGGTGATGACCTGATTCAGGCAGCGCCCAGTCTGGTTTCCCAGTCTGCGCAGAAAACCCGCCGCTTTATTCAGATTGAACACGCTCGGTATTTACAAATGCTTGCCTTGCTCAGGAGTCGTACAAGACGACCGATTGTCGTAAGTTCTTTGTATAACCCTTACCCTAATTCACCAGAGGCACAAAAATCGATCATGCTCTTTAACAACTATGTAATCCAAAGCGCTGCGGTTCGAACTGGCGCGCGGTTGGCACCTGTGTTCAGCGCATTTGAAGGTCGACAGATGCAATTAATCGAAGGCTATTCGGACGGCAGACTGCTGCACCCCGGAACGCGTGGAGTCCGCTTTCCGATTCATCCGAATCCACTGGGGCACTCCGTAATTGCTCAGACTTTTTATAGCGTTTTGTAATTAATGCGTGGTGCCGTTTGATGATATAAAGATTGTTTGTGTTAGCTCGTCCCAGCCAATTGAATACCCGAATAATTGTGCAATTTGGCGTAAAGGAACCCACAGTCGTTGAT
>JAQBPP010000015.1 GCA_028287455.1 Bacilli bacterium
TTTCCGATCCAAACAGGCGCATCAAGTCGTCTTCCAACGACAGGAAGAACTGCGACGAACCTGGATCGCCCTGACGTCCAGATCGGCCGCGCAGCTGATTATCGATCCGTCTGCTCTCATGCCGCTCGGTTCCGATAATATGCAATCCGCCTTGTTCGACCACGCCATCGCCCAGAATAATATCCGTACCGCGGCCAGCCATATTGGTAGCGATCGTCACCTGTGCAAATTGTCCGGCCTGGGCCACAATATGGGCCTCACGCTCATGCTGCTTCGCGTTTAACACATCATGGGCGACGCCTCTTTTGTGCAGCAGGCTGGACAGATATTCTGACTTCTCAATCGAAGTGGTACCCACCAGCACAGGTTGTCCTTTTTCATGGCGCTGGACGATTTCTTCCACCACCGAGTTGAATTTGCCGCGCATGTTCTTGTAGATCACGTCCGGCAGATCCTGACGCTGATTGGCTTGATTGGTCGGCACGACAATGACATCCATGCCATAAATGGAGCGCAGTTCTTCTTCCTCCGTTTTCGCAGTTCCTGTCATGCCCGACAGTTTTTTGTACATGCGGAAGTAGTTCTGCAGGGTAATGGTAGCCAGCGTTTTGGATTCATTCTGAATCCGGACACCTTCTTTGGCTTCCAGCGCCTGGTGCAGTCCTTCACTGTAACGGCGGCCCACCATTAAACGGCCGGTGAACTCGTCGACGATGATGATCTCATCGTTTTGCACTACATAGTCTTTGTCGCGTTTAAACAGATAATGCGCTTTGAGCGCTTGCGTGATATGGTGGTTGATTTGAATATGAGAAGGGTCAAACAAGTTGGGAATGCTAAAGAAGCGTTCCGCTTTATGCGTGCCTTGTTCAGTCAACGAAACGGAGCGCATTTTCTCATCCACTGAAAAATCGTCTTCCAACCGCAAACCTAATACCAGGATATTCGCGCGGAAATAGTGTTCCGTCGACTGCTCGCCTTGCCCGGAAATAATCAGCGGCGTACGCGCTTCGTCGATCAAGATCGAATCCACTTCGTCCACAATTGCAAAATTCAACGGGCGCTGTACCATTTGATCGAGCGTGACGACCATGTTGTCGCGCAAGTAATCGAAACCAAATTCATTATTCGTACCATAAGTGATATCCGCCTGATAGGCCGCATGCTTCTGCGCCGGCGTTATGCTGGCAATGTTCAGGCCCGTTTCCAGACCGAGGAATCGGTGCAGCTGCCCCATTTCCTCCGCATCGCGTCGCGCGAGATAATCGTTCACGGTGACGATGTGAACGCCTTTTCCTTCGAGTGCGTTCAAATAAGACGGCAGCGTGGCGACCAGGGTTTTACCTTCCCCAGTGCGCATCTCCGCAATGCTCCCGCCATGAAGCACCATGCCGCCGACCAGCTGAACGTCGAAATGACGTTTGCCGAGCACTCGTTTGCCCGCTTCACGGACAACAGCGAACGCCTCAGGCAGCAGATCATCCAGATTCTCGCCATTTGCCAAACGGTTTTTAAATTCCACCGTCTTGCCGGCCAGATCTGCATCGGATAACAGCTCTATTTCAGGTTCCATCGCATTGATGCGATCGACCACTTTAGACAACCGTTTTACTTCGCGTTCAGAACTGCTAAATAGTTTACCTAGGAGCCCCGCCAATACAGTCCCCTCCCTTAATCCGCAGCCGAGTCGAGACTGGCCGCATGTGATACAATGCATCAATTTAACATTGTACCATTTCAAAGGGACAGTGTACAATGCATAGGCCATATTTGCCATCACTGGAAGCGAGATTCCAGCACCCCGTGCAAGGTTCCCAGACAAATCGCAGTGACAGTCACCCACATCCAGGAATTAGCGGATAAATGAAAACTCAGGGTCGCAGCAGCCCCCATGACCAGGACGATCTTCCACATTGAATAATGCAACTTTTGCCGTAAATTCCAGCTCATCAGATGCGCCAGTACCTCGAGGACCAGGAACAGAAGCATTTGAGTCAAAACGATTCCGATCACCATTTCGCATCCCCCTGTGCACCAGATTTACTTAGTATCAGGGTATGCGCGGAGCAGGCGATCAGTTATTCCAGTTTCAAAAGAACTTGCAAGCCGCTCGAAACGATCGAGTGGCCACCCGTCATAAGCGGAAATGGCGACTCTGACAGCTCCTGCGTGATCTGCCGCAGCAGCGGATGCTGTACACGCTGCCACTCTCCAACATCAGCCCACAAGCGATCCTCTGCTTCTGCAGTTATGCCCAAAGCGGCTTGCAGTACGCGCGTATCCACTACGGCAGCATCTGTCATCCCGGCCCACGACCGCAGAATCCACGCGCCGCCCAGCTCCCGCCAAACATCTGCCACAAACGAGCGCACATAGCCCTTCGCCTCAAAGCCCAGCCCTTTCATCCCGCGCTCTTCCGAAAACACGCGCGTACGATAAAGACCACGCAAACGCGCGACGATCTCCGGTCCCACGCGTCCTGCAAGCAGCAGCTGCGGCGAACGGCCTGTCTGGGTGCGTACAGCTTCTAACTGGTGCCAGAAATCAGTGAGTGTTTGATAGCCGGTTTGCAAAAGGGGATCCTGCTCCCACCGCCGCATGAAGTGCTGGCCCGCCAGGCCGGAATACGCCATGATCTGCACATCCCTTACAACATCAAGGTCAAAGGCGTACCCAGGCCGCGCAGGCAGCAGTTGAAACGCAAGTCCTGCAATATCCCGCAGCTTGGCACCCAACTGGTTGTCCATGTCGCATTCCTGCACAACGTCAATTGCGTGAACCGGATTCCAGCCGATTACGTCTGGTGAAAGAAAATTGTTCACAACGACGCGGTTTGCGTGGTCAGTCACCGTATGATACAGCTGCTCTAGCTCAACCAACGAGGCCAGCGGCAGCGCTCCGCCCCCCACCACAATACAAGCGGAGTCACGGTCAAATTGCGGGATCACATCTGATTGCAGCACCTCTTTTAACACGGATAAAAAGGAGAACTCACCTGCCGTTCTCTGCGCGGACGCACCAATCCCTTTTGCCTGCGATAAAAAGTCAACGTCATCAGACACTACAATCGCCGGCTGCTGTGTGGCCTGCTGCCAGCGACCGATCAAATCGACCACCTGCGCTTGCCTGGCCAATTGCAGGGAACGGTGCAGTTCCCCGGATGTCGCC
>JAQBPP010000074.1 GCA_028287455.1 Bacilli bacterium
CAAGCGCGCAGTCAAGGGCTGCTTGAAACGATTGCTCCCGATGTTGATGAGGCATACATAATGGAATTAAAACAGCTGTTCATTTCGAATCTTTCTGAAGGTGCACGTGAGAGTCTGCGTATTGTCTATACCCCGCTGCACGGGACTGGAAATGTGCCAGTGCGCAGGATTCTAAGTGAAGCAGGCTATGCACAGGTGCATGTAGTGCCAGAGCAGGAGAAGCCCGACCCCGATTTTTCAACGGTGAGCTCGCCAAATCCGGAAGAGCCTCAGGCGTTTAAGCTGGCAATTGAGCTTGCGAAGAAGATCGAAGCTGACCTTATCATGGGCACCGATCCAGACGGCGATCGCGTTGGTGTTGTTGTCCGCAACCAGCAAGGAGAATATATCGTGCTGACCGGCAACCAGACCGGCGGCTTGCTGCTTGATTTTATTCTGCAGCGGCGGCATGAAACGGGCAACGTTCCGCCAAACGGCCTTGTGCTGAAGACGATTGTCACCTCTGAGCTTGGCCGCGTCATCGCTGACGAGTATCATCTGCAAACGGAAGATACGTTGACCGGGTTTAAGTACATTGCCGATAAAATTGGTCACTATGAAGCCACCGGAGAAAAACAGTTTTTATTCGGCTATGAAGAAAGCTACGGCTATCTGATCGCCCCTTTTGTCCGGGATAAAGATGCAGTGCAGGCGTGCCTCATGATCGCCGAAATGGGCGCTTATTACCGGTCGAAAGGCATGACCCTTTATGATGCGCTGCTGCAGCTGTTCGAACGGATCGGCTATTTTCAGGAAGCGCTCGAGAGTGTCACAATGCCAGGGCAGGAGGGTCATCAACAGATTAAAGCTATCTTGCAGCGGCTGCGTGAGCATCCTCCAGAGCTTGCTGGCATGAAATTGGTGCAGGTGGAGGATTATTTAACGCAAACGCGGAGCAAGCCTGGCACCGATCAAACCGAGCAGCTCCATCTGCCTGTATCCGATGTGCTGAAGTATTTTTATGACGACCACTCCTGGGTGGCGATTCGCCCATCGGGCACAGAGCCTAAAATTAAACTCTACATTGGGGTAAAAGCTGCTACACTTGAACAAGCCGAACGGAAGCTCCAGACGTTCAGGCAAGCGTCCAAAGCCATGCTGCAATAAGAAGACTCTGTTATCAGCGATGGTAGAAATGCAAGTGTTCACAGGAAGAGGAGATTTTGGAATGGAGCCGTATGCTTTAGTAGTAAATGCTGTTTGCCAGGAGCGAATCTGGGGCGGAAATAAGCTTCTTACTCGCTTTGGTTTCAAGCATGCGACAGAACAAACCGGGGAAGCCTGGGTCATTTCTGCCCATCCCAATGGGCCGAGCACTGTTGTGAATGGTCCTTACGCTGGTAAATCGCTCGCTGAAGTAGTTGAACTGCACCCGGATTGGTTTGACCATCTACAGCTGGGTAAGTTTCCGTTGCTTCTCAAACTGCTCGATTGCCGCGCTGATTTGTCAGTACAGGTGCATCCGGATGATGCCTATGCCAGTAGTTTTGGCGAATTGGGTAAAACCGAATGCTGGTATATAGTGGATGCAGAACCTGGTGCGGAAATTGTGCTGGGTCATAATGCACAGACCCGGGAAGAATTCCGGGCAAAAGTGGAAGCGGGCGACTTCGAAACGCTGCTCCGGCGTGTGCCGGTGAAACAGGGGGACTTCTTCTTCGTGCCCAGCGGCACCGTTCATGCGCTCGGCAAAGGGTTGCTTGTATTCGAAACGCAGCAAAGCTCGGATGTCACCTATCGCCTTTATGATTATGATCGCCGGGATGCGCAGGGGAATCGGCGCGAGCTGCATCTGGAATCCTCGATTCAAGTGGCAATCTGTCCTGCAGAGAGCGCAAATGTAAATCCGGTGATCACGCGAGAGGCTGGCCGTACCCGCACACGGTTTATGGCATGCGAGTATTTCACTGTAGAAAAATGGAGCATCTTCGGCAAAATCCACGAACTGTCCAGATCCAGTTTTACGCTGCTGACTGTATTGCACGGCGAAGGGCATTTTCTGGATCAAACGGGATTAACCGCGCTTCATCCAGGTACCAGCTTGGTGATTCCTGCAAATTGCGCGGACTATGCAATTGAAGGAACACTGGAAATCATGGTTGCCTGGATCTGATTCTACTTGGACCAAAGGTGGATGAGCCAATGGATGGAACTGCTGGGACTCTTTATGATTGGGTGGGCGGTGATGAAATGATCACTTCCATTGTCAATCACTTTTATCCCAAAGTCATGACACATCCGGATCTTGCTCCCATTTTTCCGGAGGATATTACGGAAACTATGAAGAAGCAGCGGATGTTTTTAACGCAATTTTTAGGAGGACCTCCTTTGTATTCGGAAGTCTATGGTCACCCGATGCTGAGGGCGAGACATTTGCCGTTCGAAGTCACTCCGAAGCGGGCACAAGCGTGGCTGGCCTGTATGCAGGAGGCGATGGATGAAGCAGGTTTAACGGGTGATGCGCGTGATGTCTTCTATGGACGTTTGCGTGATACAGCAGCGCATATGGTGAACACGCCTGATGAGCATTGAACGCATGAGCGAATCCTGGCGGAGTCGCCGCAATTGGCAAGTGTTTGCGCTGCTTTTGGCGGGGTTTGTGATTCGTCTGTTGGTGGTAATGGCGCAGGGAAATACCCTGACTTTGCATTCGGATGATCAAGGGTATCTGTTGACTGCTGAGGTCTGGGTGCAAAAAGGACTGTACACCTACGGAAATCCTACGATACCCACCGTATTTATCACCCCTGGATTTCCAGCTCTAATTGCCCTGGTTCAATGGTGCACTCGCAATGTCGAACTGACGGCGAATATCGTCCGGGTGATTCAGGCACTGATCTGGATGAGTATGTCGTGGATTTTAATCCGGCTGTTCCGACAGTGGTTTTCCAAAAGTGATGAACGGTCTGACTCATCCAGCGCAGAGGTGTTTTTTGCTGCTTTTCTATCGTTGTACCCGCCGTTCCTTCTAATTACCTCATTAATCCTGACCGAGTCTCTGTTTACGTTGTTTTTTGTGCTGTTATGTGTATCGGGTTATCGCTTGCTGCAGCAATTTAGCTGGCGGCAGGTCATCTGGTTTTCGCTTTGGTGGGTGCTGGCTGCTTATGTTCGTCCGACGATCGCGCTATTTCCAGTGTTCTTTTTCCTGTGGGTCTGGCGCAGACATGGTTTGCCATTACGAACAGTGGTCAAAGGGGTTTTGCTGAGCGGCCTCATTTTCTCGCTTTGCTTCTCTCCATGGTGGGTGCGCAATTGGCATGAATTCCATCGTTTTATCCCGTTGTCATTGTCATCAGGCGATCCAATGCTGCAAGGCACCTACACGCCGTTTGAAAAGCCGTCGCTCCTGCAAAGAAGCCAGTGGATCATCCAACATGGCCACGATGACAAAGTCACATATGATGCCTGGGCCACCGCAGAAGCCAAACATCGGTTTATTGATCAAATGAAAACTGCGCCATTCACCTATTTGTTGTTTTATGTGGTTTATAAATTTTTACGATTTTGGGGTTGGGTGTTTTGGTGGAAACCGATACTTCCTATTTCGTATCCGGTGATGGGTGTACTGCATTACGTGGTGTTGATATCCGGCATAGCAGGTGCCTGGTTGACTCGTCGAACACTGTTGACGAAATTTTTTCTGTTCGTGATGTTGTATTTCACAGTTTTACACCAGTTTTTCTTGCCTAACGAACGGTATGCACTGCCTCTTTTTCCACTGCTTGGCTTCTGGACAAGTCTTTCTTTTGTCAAAGTGAAACGGCATCTGCAGCGCAGATTTGCCAAAATGGTTGGAGATCACTAGGTTTTTTGCTAAACTGAGGTTGAACTTGCGTAGAAAGGGTGCCGACGAATTGACTGAACACAGCTATCAGGCGCCAATTCAAATTCTGTTTGATAAATTGGCGGCGTTTAACCAGGAGGTAACGTTTCAGCAATATGCGGATCGGATTGTGCAGATTACCTCCAGCTATGAGGATATTGCCTTTCCTGTGGCGGCTATTATTGCTTATATCTCGTTTTTACCTAATTTGTTTTCGGAAACCAGACCTGCTATGGACGATGTATTTCGTTTGCAGCCTGCGCCTTTTACAGATGATCAAATTGAGTTGATCTTCGAAGATCTGGAAGAAGAGGATCTTACGGGCGAGCCGGTGATTGAGTATTTAGTCGATGTGCTGAGGGACGTTGCGGAGGAAATGAAGAAGAATCTGAATTAAAGAAAAAGAGTTTATCACCTGCTTGAGGCGATAAACTCCTTATTTACAATCAGTAGGCGAACATTTTCTGTTAATGTTTGCAGTTTCCGCTGCCGCAGCCTCCGCTAGCGCTACCGCAGCCTCCGACGACCTCGTCATCATAAATCTCCACCGGGACATCTGGCGACAACGTGTTGAGAATCGTACGCGTGACACCCTGGATCAGATCGTTCAGCTCTTCTTGTGCTTGTTGATACTGTTCGATCAAGGGGATGTCCGCGATCTTGTCC
>JAQBPP010000103.1 GCA_028287455.1 Bacilli bacterium
ACTAAGCCAGACGGTGAATTGGACAGACGAATTGGCAGCAGAAATTACTGCTCTGCTAGGCGGCTCTTCACTGTATGTCAGGCAAGAATAATCGCCAGAATTCCGGCACCAACTGGGCGTAAAATGGCACTCGGCTGCAGCGCACCGGACGCGTGCCCCTTTATTGCGGAAAAGCAAACTTCTGTGATATGATGGGACAAAATGTTCGGTGAAGGGTTGGAATAGGGCATGTGGACTGTCATTTACATTGCCACAAGCAGCAAGATTGCGGACAGTATAGACGCAAGGCTTACCGAGGAAGGTTTCCTGGTCAAACAAAGACAGACAGCCACACTAAAACCACAATATGAGATTTTGGTGCCTGAATCCGAATTGGATGAAGTGCAGGAAGTATTGAAGGAAATTTTGCATTCGACGCATTGGTAAAGCATTCACACCACTACATGTTTGCAGTAGATTCGAGGTGACCGGCGTGCTTAAGGAAATATTCAATAAGAAGAACCGCTACGCAACGCTTTCGTCGAGCGATTTGGCGGCGCGCCGCGAAATGATTCCGGAAGGCATCATGACGAAATGCAAGAACTGCGGCGAACTCCTTCTGACTAAAGAACTTGAAAAGAATTTAAAAGTATGCCCGCAGTGCGGCTATCATTTTCCTTTTTCAGCACCAGAACGTCTTACACTTACGCTAGATGAGGGTTCGTTCGTCGAGTATGATGCTACAATGGCATCGCTCAATCCGCTGCAGAATCCTGACTATATGCAGAAAGTCGAGAAATCGCAAGCAGCATCAGGTCTTCAAGAAGCAATTGTCACTGGGGAAGGCACGATCAGCGGCAACCCGGTGGTCATCGGCGTGATGGACGCTCGTTTCATATTGGGATCGATGGGATCAGTTGTCGGAGAGAAAATCACCCGGGCAGTGGAACGCGCGATTGACAAAAGATGGCCAGTAGTGTTGTTTTGCGCATCTGGAGGCGCTCGCATGCAGGAAGGGATCTTCTCGCTCATGCAAATGGCGAAAACGTCTGCCGCTTTTAATCGTTTGTCAGAAGCGGGTTTGCTGTACATATCGGTTTTGACCAACCCGACCACAGGCGGCGTCAGCGCTTCCTTTGCGATGCAAGGCGACTTTAACATTGCGGAGCCAGGCGCTTATATCGCATTTGCAGGTGCGCGTGTGATCGAGCAAACCATTCGGGAAAAACTGCCGGACGATTTTCAATCGGCAGAGTTTTTGGTCAAACATGGCATGCTGGATAAAGTGGTGCCGCGCAAGGAGTTAACACAAATGCTCGCATCTTTATTGGATTTGCATAAGGAGGCTCGCCTGGGTGTCAACTGATCTGCAGTTTGAGAGGCCTCTGCTCGAGCTTAGAGCAAAGATTGATGAATTGAAGAAGTTCACTGAGGAAAAAGGGATTGATTTTTCGGAGGAAGTTGAGAAGTTGGAGGACAAAGCGCAGGAGCTGGAAAAAACGATCTATGGTGAACTTAAGCCGATGCAGCGTGTGCAAATGTCCAAACATGCGGGCAGGCCCACTACATTAGACTATATTCGAGGCCTGACCACTGAGTTTATTGAACTGCATGGCGATCGAAACTTCCGTGACGATCCGGCGCTTGTCGGCGGAATTGGGCGAATTGCAGGCTTGCCAGTGACCATCCTGGGCCATCAGAAGGGTCGCAATACCAAGGAAAATGTATTCCGCAATTGGGGAAGCGCCTATCCGGAAGGGTATCGCAAGGCAATGCGTTTAATGAAACAGGCGGAGAAGTTCGGTCGACCAGTCGTGTGCCTGATTGACACAGCGGGGGCTTATCCCGGTGCTGCGGCGGAAGAGCGCGGGCAAGCGGAAGCAATTGCGACGAATTTGATTACAATGGCCGGATTGCGTGTTCCGATCGTTTGCGTGGTAACCGGTGAAGGCGGCTCCGGCGGAGCGCTTGGACTTGGCATCGGCGACCGGGTTTATATGCTGGAAAACGCCTATTACTCGGTGATCTCCCCCGAAGGAGCGGCGGCGATTCTGCTTAGAGATGCGTCTCAGGCAGCGCGTGCTGCCGATTTATTGAAATTGACCTCCAATGACCTGCTGGAATTTGGTATTATAGATGATATCATCAAGGAGCCGTTAGGCGGCGCTCATCGCGATCCGGACAATGTCATAGCGGGGGTCAAACAAGTGGTGAGCAATACAGTTGTTGAGCTGTCGAAAATCCCGGTTGATACGCTGCTGCAAATGCGATATGACAAATACAGGTCAATGGGACACTTTACCGAAACCACAATTGAATGACGGCGGCCGCGCAGGTCGCCTGCTTTTTTGCTGACTCATTGGGACGATTTTCGTCCCTGTGGGACACTGCGTAGCAAGCGGTGCGATTCTGTTAAGCAGGGAGTGGGAGAAACATGAAACGAATTGGCGTTTTAACCAGCGGGGGAGATGCACCGGGGATGAATGCTGCCATTCGTGCGGTTGTGCGAAGCGCCATTTATCATGGCTTGGAAGTGATTGGCGTTCGCAGAGGATACAACGGATTAATTTATGGGGATACTATGTCGATGGATCTGGGTTCTGTCGGCGATATCATCCATCGTGGCGGAACCATGCTGTATACAGCGCGCAGTGAAGAGTTTAGGACCGCTGAGGGTCAAGCGAAGGCCAAGGAGACGATTGATCGATTGGGCATCCAAGGGCTCGTTGTCATTGGCGGCGACGGATCGTTTCGCGGAGCACAGGTGCTGAGCCGCATGGGGATCAGGACAGTTGGCGTTCCTGGCACGATTGACAACGATATTCCTTGCACTGATTATACGATCGGTTTCGATACAGCTATCAACACGGTGATTGAGGCGATTGATAAAATCCGCGATACTGCTACTTCGCACGAACGCACCTACGTTATCGAAGTAATGGGGCGAAATGCAGGAGACATCGCCTTATGCGCCGGGCTTGCAGGCGGCGCAGAATCCATCCTGATACCGGAGGATGTTTTTGACATTGAGCAAGTAATCGCTAAACTGAAGAGAGGAGCGGATCGCGGGAAAAAGCATTCGATCATCATTGTGTCAGAAGGTGTGGCACAAGGCTTTAAGATTGGCGAACGAATCCA
>JAQBPP010000013.1 GCA_028287455.1 Bacilli bacterium
CTGCGGGAAGCCATTGCTTTACAGATCGAACAGACGTTTCCGGGACAAGTGGTGCTGAAAAACCCGGAGGATGTGCTGTCGATTTTCCTGACAGAAGACCGGGCGTTCATTGGGCTGTCAACCGCTGCAAACAACTTGTCTGATTGGCCTGGTGGTGCTATGCGGCTGAAAATGGAACCTTTCTACCCTGCTCGCTCTCGGCTGAAGTTAGAAGAAGCGTTTTATGTGTTTTCCCTGTTCCAACTGGACTTGGTCGACGCACTGGATATCGGAGCGGCGCCAGGCGGTTGGACTTCTTTTCTGTTGGATCAAGGGTTTCGCGTGACAGCGATCGATACGGGAGAAATGGATGCACGCCTGCTGAAAAAGGCGAATCTGCAATTCATCAAACAAAACGTGCAAGATGCAAGGCTGCCGGAAGAATCATTTGACCTGTTAACCTGTGATATGTCCTGGAGTCCTTACATCACCTGTCAACGAATTCATGATTTCGCGGCACAACTGCGGGAGGATGGCCGAGCGATTGTAACCATAAAATTGCTGCATCAGAAAAAGGTGACCAAGACGATTCGCGACGCTTTGGAAATTCTGAACAGAAACTATCAAGTGCTGGCCTGTAAACAACTTTTTCACAACCGGGATGAAGTGACTGTCTATTTGCGCAAACGGTTCAGGTGAACCATTTAAGTGAAATATTCAGGTCAAAAAGTCAGGTCAAAGCTTCGGTTCAGTCATTGATGTTCGGACCTTCTCTGCTGTGACGCGGGCTTTGGAATGTACTTTGCGGAATGTCCAAAATTTATTCAGCGCATAGTTCCAAATCGTAGCAATAGCAATGCCGATTGCATTGGCCAAAGTGGCGTTGATGCCAGCGAAGCGGTCGAGCAAATACAAAACGATCAGGTTTATGCCTATCCCAACAGAAGACACTGCCACGAACCGTAAATAGCGGGAAGCCGTTGTGCCGCGTTTATCGCCGCGCCATGTGACGGAATCGTTCAACAGGAAATTGGACGTCATCGCAATCACTGCAGCGATTAAACTGGCAACGATTTCCTGCATTCCAAGTCTTGCGTGCAGCAGGTAGAAAATAAGCAGATTCAAGACGGTACCCGAGCCGCCTACAATACAGAACAATAATAAGCTTCTATTATTTTCGGTCCATAGCTTCATTAGTAATTATTCCCTCAATTCTTCACTTGATCAAGACACCGTACTATTCTATCGTTTATTTTGATTGAAAAACCAGTCGAGTACTTGATGTTAGGAAATGTTCACTTTTGTCGCTCATCGTGTTTTGACTCTCTGCCTGTTTTGTTTTACTATTGAATTTCGGTACGACTGCAATTGAAAGGGAGTTTGTCTTTATGAAAACTGCGAAACTGTTGTTATTCTCAATCCTCTTTTTCCTACTACATAAGTTTATCGTTTTTTCAGTAGCTTTGTGGACTTATCTGAAATATTTTACCGGGACCCCTGACCTGCGTTATGCAGTAATCATACATGCGTTCGAAAAATGGGACTCTGGTTGGTACATAGAGATTGCCAGAAGCGGGTATTACTCTTTGCAATCTACTGCGTTTTTCCCCTTATTTCCGATTACAGTGCGAAATGTCGCCTACCTGCTGCATACTTCGAACGAGTTTGCGGGGCTGGTGGTCGATAATGTCTTTTTGTTTGGGTCCATTTATTATTTGCTGCGTTTGGTGACTTATGATTTTGATTTCCGCACCGCGTTTCGAACTGTGGTTTTTTTAATCGTTTTTCCCGTGTCTTTTTACCTTTCCTGTATGTACACCGAATCCATGTTTTTATTCTTCACGGTAACCAGCTTCTATGCGATGCGTAAACGACAGTTCTGGGCTGCAGGCATACTTGGGTTATTCGCGTCGTTGACACGCAATTCCGGGATCCTGCTGCTCATTCCCTGGGCCATCGAGTATCTGCGTTACAAAGAATTTAAACTCAGCAAATTCCGCTGGGACGTCTTATCCGGTCTTCTCATACCGCTTGGCCTGGGAATTTATATGTTGAAGCTGAAATCCCGCTTCGGTGATCCCCTCTCGTTTGCTCACGTACAAGCCATGTGGAGCCGCGAGTTCCACCTTCCTTGGGATACGTTGTATTACGGAACGATCAACGCCATCTATTCGCCGGTCTCGCCCTGGGCCAAAATCCTCCATCGGTTCGAGCCGTTAACGGTGTACTTGTCACTTCTGGTGATGACTGTTGGCCAATTGGCTCGCCGCATGCCTTTGAGCTATTGGCTCTACGGCGTTGTCGCGCTGCTGCTGCCGTTAACCCAACCCAATATGGAAAATGCGTGGTTTATGAGCACGCCCCGTTTCGAATTAGTGCTGTTTCCCTTGCTGATTTTGACAGTGCTATGGATTCGGCCGCGCGTGCTGTTTTACTCGGTCATGTTCGTCAGCCTGCTGTGCAGCCTATACATGCAGATGAAATGGACTCGCGGCTTCTTTGTATCTTAATAAACGTACGAAGATACCTGAACTTATTTGCTGGTGGTTAGCTGGTAAAACACATATCCTTCTGGCGTTGTAATCGCCTTGTATTGATCCAGATAAGCCTGCGTCTGTTTGAAAATTCCGTAGTCCTGCGTTGGCAAGTAATAAGAGGCGCCTTGTGTACGATATGTTTCGATGTCAGCAGGTGTTGCGAAATACTGTGGAATACGGTAACCTGGACGCCTGCTGTAAAACAGCAGCATCGGATTGTAATCGCCGTTGATCATGACAGCATCTGCAGGCGTATGCGCGGCAATATAACTGCCGGCTGCTGGAACCCAGCTGTCCAATTGATACCAGGGACGCAACACTGACAAGCTGCTCCACCCCATAAACAGAAGCACCACTGTACAGCAAGCGCCGCCAATCCAGTTCATGGCTTGCCGCGAATTCTCTTGCTTGTCCCCTCTTTTATGTAAAAGATTCCACATCTCTGTGAGACCCCCACCAAGAATTAATGCAAACACCGGTGTGGTAGTCGTTAAATAATAATCGTATTTGATAATGGCTCCGATCGTCGCTGCATAGGCTGCTACTCCAACCAACCAGGCATATAACACTAATCTAGCTTGTTTCACCCGGTAAACCATGATTGCACAAACCAGGAACAATAACACTCCCACTTTGCGGATTAAGATGTCCTGCAGCAGGGTGACGCTCAGAAACGTCCGCGATTGCGTATTCGTAAACAAGGAGAAGAACTCAGGCCAGACATGTTTCGACGCAATGCTGGAAACAAATGTAGAATCAGCAACGGACTGCATGTATATATAATAACCTGCGCTTATCACGATAGCGCCGGCAAATGTCAGGACCAGCGGCAGGTAGCGGCGCCACTGCATGCGGTACTTCCTGATCACAATAAAGAGGATCGGTACAAACATGAAGATCGCGGTCAATTTCGCCAGCGGTACTAACACGATAAACAAGATGGCACGAGAGCGATAAGCCCGCTCGCCATCGTCCAGCCACTTTAAACTAAACCAAACGCTGGCCACGCTGCAAAAGAGCGCAAATGACTCCGGCTGCACCGTTCGAGTGAAGTACACACTTAACGGCAAAATCGACATGAACAAGGTGCTCAGCACGGCACCCCGCAAGCCAAACCAGCGCTCCCCCAGCCGGAAGACGAAATAGAGGGTGCCTAAGGCGAACGCAATCGGGATCAAGCGTGCAAGTGTATCGCTGTATCCAATCACTTTGGCAATCAGTGCAATGATGAAAGGTGTGATTTGCAGTTCCAGTTGTACTACGTTGGGAAAAGGGCCATCATAAAATACTTGCGGTCGAAATAAATTAAAGTCACGTGTTAAAAAATTGACCGCGATCGAAGCGGTGTCGCTTTGCCGCCAGCCGTGGTAATCGACCAACGGGTGATTCACTCCATAAAGCCTAATGAATAACCCGATTAAAATACAAACTATCAGCCATAAACGCCTTTTGAGTTGAGCTGTCAAACTCGACATTCCCCTTTCAGGTCCAAACTGTAAAAAACCGTCCCCAATTGGAGACGGTTCAGGTATATTTCTACCGAATACGCACAAATTAGATCTGTAATCTCCATTCTTTACTGAGTATAAATCATTTTTGGCGTTAACGCCAAACTGAAACTAAACGCTTGGCAAACGCGACTTGATAGCCTTTGCCATTTAGCCGAGCTAAATCAGTTGGCAAATCCGGCGAGCCTGGATGCTTCCAAACTCCATCGCCATAGAAAATGCCAATATGAGAAGGGTTGCTGGCGTTCTCCCGGCGAACGTACAGGATATCACCGACTTCATACGATTCCCCGCTCTGCAGGGTTCGTCCATAAGGCTGAATCGCAGGAATCGTGCTGGCTGGTATCCAAATGCCGCAATTGGCATAGACGCTGCGCACAAATGAGCCGCAGTAAGCGAGGTGCGCAGGGGAACTTGTCCCTGACATCCATCCCGTTGAAGACGAGGAAGACATCGGCGCCCCTTTGTCCACAGACAAGCTCTTAATGCTCAATTTGATCCGAGTTTCAAAATCCTGACGATTTTTGACCTGTAATTCTGCATTGAGCGGGGCTTTTACCAGGACACGATCATAGCTGGAACTTGCAGCTTGCGGGGTAGAAGGAATCGGGAGCGGTGATTTCCATTCACCAGGGTGACTTTGAACGGGAATTGAAGCTAACCATGAAGCAATGCTAAGGACAAACACCAACGGAGACATGGCTTTCCCTCCTTGTGCGCTTGTATTCCGACTAGCGATTACTTGCTTCTCACCTTCAGAGTTCCCGAAAATGGCTACGGGTACATCGTCAATTTCTTCCCCCGTTGGATGCGACGGATTTGCTTCGACTGACAAAAAGGGCATTCCAGCTGTATTTGTTGATGCCCAAACCCCTCATTTTCCGTATAAAGTACATGCTGCATGATTCTTCCACAATCGGGACATTTGGTAATTGAAGCTAAAGTCCGGCCAATTTGGAGTCCCGCCATCACGAGCATCGATAAGAAAAACGCTGCGAGCACAAGCAGCACCAAAACCAATCCTTGCGCCATGAATAAGACACCCCCCTCTAGTACATGCTATGGGTGGTGTCCCAGTTTTATCACTACCTCTTCGACTTGTTGTTATTTCTTGATCGAGAGTTTAAATGGATCTGTATTTACTTCTGAGATTGAGGCCTCGATTGACCACTTTCGCTGCTCTGCTTCCAGTTCAATTCTATCTTTTAGTGCTGACAAAGAAGGCTGCTCCATGGCATAATGCCCAGGATCAAGCACGCCAATCCCTGCCTCTTCTGCAAACTGTGCATCGTGATAAGTGACATCTGCGGTAATAAAAACATCTGCGCCGCAGTCGATCGCCTCTGACAGCCAGTGCGATCCGGCCCCTCCGAGTACCGCAACTCGCTTTACCACTTTGTTTTCATTTCCAATCAGACGCACCGCACGGGTAGGCAGCAGCCGATAAAGCTCTTGGGCGAGTTGTCCCAAAGATACTGCCCTCGGTAATTTTCCGCATCTGCCAATTCCATAAGGCTCTTCATTCAAACGACCAGTTTTCGCGAGCAAGGAGACGTTATTTAGCCGCAGCAGTTTAGCCAAGCGATCATTCACGCCGCC
>JAQBPP010000104.1 GCA_028287455.1 Bacilli bacterium
GCGCGCCATTCGGGCGTCATGTCAATGTCCAGTGCAGCCAGCGAAGGTTCCAATTGCTCCAGGTTGCGCGCGCCGATAATCGGAGCGGTAATCGCCGGATGCGACATCACCCAGGATACGGCCAAAGTGGCTGGATGGTGGCCATGTTCTTGCGCATGTTTGTTAAACCGTTCAGCAACCTCGTAATTCAGTTCATCTGCATAGCGTAATTCATAATTTTTCTGTTCAATGAGGCGCCCCTGTGCTGGTTTGGATTGCGTGCCATACTTGCCGGTCAGCAGACCTCCGCCTAATGGACTGTACGAAATCACACCCATTTGTTCGGATTCCGCTAATGGCAAAATCTCCACTTCCGCTTGGCGCTTCACCAAATTGTACATGGGTTGGATCAATTCAAAACGAGCCATTTCCTGTTTATCTGAAATCCCGAGCGACTTGGCAATTTGCCAGGCTGCCCAGTTGCTGACTGCGGGATACAAAATCTTCCCCTGGCTTTGTAAATCGTCGAGTGCACGCAATGTTTCTTCCATTGCGGTTTTGGAATCGAAATGATGCACGAAATAGAAGTCCAGCCGGTCGGTCCCCAGACGTTTTAAACTTTTCTCTACTTCCAGGAAGATATATCTTCGGGAGAGGCCTCTTTCATTGGGGCCTTTACCAGTTGGCATGCAAACTTTCGAGGTGATCACCAGTTCGTCCCGGTGCCCTGCCATGCATTTGCCGAGAATTTCTTCCGCGCGGCCTTGATTGTAGACATTGGCTGAGTCAAAAAAGTTGATCCCAGCCTCCCGACATCTGCGATACATCGCTTGTGAGGTTTCTTCATCTGCATTTCCGCCAAAAGACATTGTGCCAAAACATAAACTGGATACTTCAATACCCGTTTTTCCTACTGTGCGATAATTCATTAAGATATCTCCTTACATTACAGTATGGGTATGGCTCATAAGTATGGGTCTTCTTCGCGATCTGGCTGCCAGGCGCCCGTATAGTCGAAGAATTCTTGGCTGATTTGTTTTAATTCCTGCAGCCTGCGGATCAGATCATCCAGATCGCAGGTATGGATCGTATCTTCGAGCACTACATTTTCTTCCGTTTTTTTCGTCATATCGATTTGCATGCAGCCGTCCCAGCGCACATGCGCTTCGAACGAGCCATCCGGATCTTCCAGATCGATCGCGACGCTTTCGCCGTCATCTGATTTGTGTTGGTTGAGTATTCGCCACATTGTAGTCACCTCTAAAAGGAGTATTCCCCTAAAGCGGCTTAAATTGCTGGTTTTACTGCCGTTGTAATTTCAACATTAAATTTGCGTTCTGTAGAAATTCATAGGGCACTTTGATTTCATCCGCAGCCCAACCGAGCTGCTGTACATCCTGTCGAAACTGGTCCATGTGTTCGTACCGGTTGCCTGCCATATCGACGGTGGGGAAGATGCGAATTTCCGATTTTGTCACGCGCATCATCTCTTTGATCGTGCTTAAATGATAGGCATAATCCAATTGGTCTGCATACAGAAACAAGAAGTGCGCCGACAGCGTCAGATCAAATTGTTCATCCTCAAACGGCAAAAGTGGCAAGGCAGCAGGAACATAACGGTGGGGATTGTGGAGCATGTCTTCACTGCAATCGAGCAGTGCCTGCTGACGAGTTCTGCGCAATCCTTCAATACTGCCGAAATGGCTCCAGTTGTAGTTACGCTGGACGTTTACCATCTGCTGCATGGTGTGAGCAATATCCTGCTTCCCCTTTTGCTCAAGGACAGCGGCCGGGTGATCATAGGCAATATCAATTGCCGTCACATCCGCACCTAACCGGTTGGACACCGCGGTGAAGGAACATGCGCCTGCCGGGCAATCAAGGATCTTCCTGCCAATCACTTCATCCTTGACAAGATTGAACATGAGCATATATTCATCCCATGTCCGGCCAATAAACACAATACGACTTAACTCTAACTTCGGGCTCAACTCAGCTCACCTCTCGACTCAAACTCAACTCAGCTCATCTAACATCCTAGTCTATTGTCTAGTTTACCATATCGGCCCAATTATTCGAACCCCGGTTCTTTTCTGTGCCTGTCGAGTCCGTGATTGCTGGCTATCAGGAGGGCGTTGGCCAACAGAATGGTCATCGTCACGTAAAAAACTGATCGAATGCCAAACGAAGCAGCAATCGAACTGCCAAGCAGTGGGCCGAGCAGATTGCCTAAAAACAGCGCGGAGGAATTCATGCCAAAGGCCATCGCCTGAATTTGCTGCGGCGCATGCTTTTTCACTAACACATTTAATGAAGGAATCATGCCTCCCACAAACAAGCCCAACAGAAAACGTCCGATCAGAAGGACGGTCATGCTGCGCGCCAGTGCCTGGGGGATGAACGTCAATGCGGCCATTAGCAGTGAAAATATCAGAATTTTACGCTGGCCAATTTTATCTCCGAGCCGGCCTAAAGTTGGAGACCCAACTAAATTCGCCATCCCGGTAATTGCCACCACCAGTCCGGCAATCAGCGCCAAATGCGCACCTTGATACAGTGTTTTGGCGTACACCGTCACAATCGGTTCAATGCTCATCATGCCCAGTTGTGTGATGGTAGACGCAATAAAAATCGGCAAAAGAGGCAGCAGCATTCGCCAATTAGGGCGATGTTTGACTTGTTCGGCCTTTCTTGGCGACACATTTTCTTTAACAAAGATCATGACAATCAGACTTGCAGTCACGAGGAGCGCACCAGTCAGGAAGAAAACTCCACTAAAGCCGATTGCTTCAGATAAGAATCCTCCGATAAGCGGGCCAATTAATGACCCTGCGATTTGACCAGTCTGCAGCGTGCCGAGCGCCCGGCCGGAATGCTCGTCTGGAGTGATGGAAGCTTGCAGGGAAACAGCCATTGAAATAAAGCCGGAAAAGAAGCCATTGATTAAACGAAGCACCAGCAGCTGCCAGGGAGCCCCGACCAATCCCATTAACGCTGTGACAATTCCCATTCCAAAACCTGCACGCAGCAGCATTACTTTGCGCCCATATCTGTCCGCCATTGCGCCCCACAGCGGCTGGGTAAGAAAAGACGTGACAAACTGTGCCGCGAACACCCACCCCGACCATCGTTCGATATCCGCCA
>JAQBPP010000130.1 GCA_028287455.1 Bacilli bacterium
CGACTATAAGTCGTGCTTTTATTTGCCCGATAAACTGATGATATAAACTGCGGTCATCGCTTGTGCAACATTCTTGCTTTCATTTCCGGACTGGCTGAAATAGGTATCGATTCCATTTATATAATAAGTGTCATCCTGAGAAACCGTTGTACCTTCATTCTTCCAATCAGTGATGGCCTTCTGAACAAGACTCTTTTTTTGATCGGCGGTGATGGTTTTCCAATCCTGAGCGGTGGTTTGTGTAGAAGTCTTGCTCCAAATCACTTGACTACTGGTGGAAGGGGATGACGTTTGGCCGCATCCGGTTATGGACAGGCCCAGAACCACAACCAGGCTTAAAGTCCCTATGATTTTTTTCATCGTCTTGCTCCTCTGCTACAGTGGCTGCTAGATTTAGTGTAAGAAGGTTAGCAGTATCATTGTAGCCCCTGTCCCACAGGAAATCAATTTACAGAGGATGCGGTTCACCCTTTGGACACAGGTTACAGCCAAGCATTTCTCGTTACAGTAGGGCATATCGATCAATTTTGCTGTCCATGGTGATCCCCCAAGCGTTGATTGAGTTGTGCCTGGTAGATATTGTGCGGCGAAATCGCAGCAGGCCTGATTGCTTCAAACCATTTTCCTGTGGCGCTTAAGTCAGACGGAAGGTCGGTGTGCACCGCAACCAGATTGATCGAGTCTGGGCCAAAGGTGCCAGGATGCTTTTGCGGCGCTGCTGCCCGAAAGTTCCAAAAGGTGCCTCTGGCCGCACAATGCCTGCCGAGCGCCGCACCGCCTCCGCACATCCACATGCGGGTACCCGCTCCTATATCGATATTGGTATACAGATTCTCGAAAGGTGCGCGCTTGTGATGGTCAAAGCAAATATCCATCCCTTTGCCATCAGCGCAAACAGTGCCTGCGCAGCGACTCACAGTGATATCATGGATAAATTTGCTGCGAAAATCGAAATCGCACAGCTTGTTGTCGTCGTCATAGAAATACACCCCGTGATGTCCTGTGCAGCCGCTTTTCGGATCCGCCTTGCGGTCCGATTCGAACACCAGTCCTTCAATCGTGCAAAACTTCCCTTTTACGATCAAACCGCTGTCAGCGTTTCGAACGAGGACATTTCTCACCCAACAATCGGCAACCTGATCCAAAGCGATCGCATTAAAGCCCAGCTCCGTAAAATGCCCCTCATAATCCCTCACTGGGAATTCGAAACACAAGTTCTCTACTCCGACTTCCCTAACGGTAGGTTCAAACTTGCGAATGACCGGTTCCCAATGAGACCGCACATCAAACCGCAGCGGCCGATCGATGAAAATTCGGTTACCATCAATAGCTGTAACGCGGGCCACCAGTGAAGCTGTAGTGCTGCCGAGCAATAGATGATCGTCTCCTGGATCCTCTGAATAAAGGTGTCTGGCCAAGGAATTCTCTGCAGTATCTTTGAGAAAAACTTCGACTTGCTGGCCGACGTGTACACAATCTGCAGAAGATACTGCAAGTAACTTATCTCCCCGGCAGGCAGGCTCCACGATGTTCGCCAGTACGTCCGATCGGTAACTTCCCTGAATCGACAGGTACCCACCGGACCAGGAATAGTTCGACGTAAGTTTCCCGCTGGTGGTTGAGCCCCAATTCGGGTGGATATCATTTAAATAGTAGGGGAAAAAGAGGGTCGTTTGATCGGGCCCATCCCCGCGCAGCACAACACCCGCTTTGTCGATGTCAATGCGATCCGTCAGCTTATAGCGGCCGGCGGGAATACGAATGGCTCCATTAGAAACGTGTGCAATCGCGGCACGAAACGCTTCCGTATCATCGTGTTCACCATCTCCGACCGCACCAAAGTCTCTCAGATTGCAAACCTCGGGTATAGTTGCAATCGAAAGTTCCCCGCGATGGCAGCCCGCATAAGAAAAATCAGGCAGACGACTCTGCCTGGACCAGTTTTCTCCTGCTTTTCCCCAGAGCTCAGAATAAACAGGGGTTTTCATGTTGTTCTCCACTTCGCCTTTGCCTCCATTAAATTCCCATTCTGCTGAAGGCGCCTTCAAAAGAAACGTCTACTGAATCGTTCCCCACTACGTATCGCCATAATTTTGCCCGGTTCATATGATCTAACCGCGATTCATTGCCTTGCCAGGGTTTGGAGCCGCCATACAGGATGGCTTTTACATCTGGATCGTCGCAGCCGTCTGTATTAAACAGATTGCGCTGCTGCTGGCCCGGACGCAAACGCAGCTTGAACATATATCGCATTGTATCCGTGGAGTTGGGCTGTGCGCAATGCCAGATGCCGTGATGCATAAACGCGATGGTGCCCGCTTTGCAGGCGAGCCTGCGCTGCCCGGCGATGTTTTTATAGCGGCCAATACTTGCCGTGTTCACTCTGCGCAGGTGTGAGCCGGGCAGCACGAGCGTCGGACCCATCTCGTCTGGCGCATCGTGACAGAAATAAAACGCCTGCACATCAAACGCGAATGGCCGCGTATCGATAATGGAATCGGCATGATACGTCTGACCTTCATAATGCATGGGAACCACTTTGTGCAGGGCCGCATGATCAGACACCTGTTTTTCTCCGAGCAGACTTTGCAAAGCCCCTTTTACCTGCGGAAGATCAAATACCTGGCGGATCGTCTCCGATTCCATCCAGTATTTTCTGCCTGATCCTTCAAATTCCTTGAGTTCTTTGTGAACGGTTTCATTGAGATGCTGCGGCACCACTTCATTCAGCACCAAATAGCCATCGGTTACAAACTGAGCCATTTGGGCGGCGGTTAACAGATGCTCTTTTGCCACTTTAACCATTGATATTCACCTTCCGTTCCAATATGTATTCATAAGGAAGATGCCCTGTGTCGTGCTCATGCTCATGCGCGAGATAAGGCAGCTGTGGGAACTGCATCACATTCCAGCCATCCTGCATGGCAGCTAAGACAGAGCGATAGGGAGGTTCATTGGAATCCCCGGTTTGCATTTGCAGTTCATCGCGGGTCTTCGCTCCATCATAAAACGACCAGGCGACCGTGCGTGAATCCAGATCCGGACTGGAAATACAAAGGATCAGGATCTGTTGGCGTGTAGTGCTCATTCATTGGTTCCTCCTTTGTAGTTGTTGTCGTAAACAGTATATAGAGTGGGTGAATAGAAATGACGGAAGAATGTTAACCTTTGTAGGCACAAAACTAACTCAGGCTACTGCTGCGACTGAAGGTGAGTTAACTCACTAGTTCGTTGCAATGAGATCTGATCCACTTTAACAGCTCGATGCCATCATTGATGCGCTGCTGCCGAGACTCATAATAGCGTTCGGGATTGCGCAAGCGAATGTGCATCGCTTCCCGAATAAGTGGATGCCACTGCTCCGGAAGTTCGGTCAGTCCATATTCCCCTGCACCAAGTTTGGAAATAATGCTCTTTTCTTTTAAAGTGTAGTACTGCCTCAGCATGCCTAACACAGTCCATTCAATTCTTTGGTCAATATCTGCATCTGTGATTTGCAAATCGTTGATCAATTGAGATTTGCCAGTTTCCAGCCGCTCAATCCATCCCGCCCAATAAGTATTCATATTGTGGTGGACATACCCGAGCAGAACGTCCAGATTTACTTGCAATTGAAGGTCTTTTACGTCAGGACCGATCACCGCAAGCCCTGACTGTTTTAATATCCACCAAGTTACAGGGTTTATATCGCAGTGCCCTGCTCCATGCATTTCGTTCTCATAATAGTATGGATAAGGATTTAACTGGTTTTGCGTTTTGCCCAAATCAATCCATTGAAGATAGCTGCCCATCATCACTGGATTTGGGCAGCTGCGGGCGATTTCATGATGAATGTGTGCAAGAAGAGCAATATCCTCATGACAAAGGGGACGATTAACGACTGTAATAAAGTCAATATCACTGGCATGCTCCACAAAAGCATTCAAAGCGATTGAACCATAAATGTACACAGCTTCGACACAGTTGCCCATGTTTTGTTGCATTGCTTTGGTGTACGCTTCAAGCACTTTCCAGGCAGGGGCAGGTATCGTCTGCGTCGTCACCGGGCAACTCGCTCCTGTTTGTTGTTGGTCGTAATGGTCACTGGCCCTAACAGTCCTGACGGGAGCATTAATTCATCAAACCGGTTTGCCATGCTGTTGGTAACCTCAACTTTAATTTGATTAGTGCCTGCTTTTAAGAAACCACGAATATCAAATTGATAAGGAGACCACAGGATCACCCCTGCCTCTTGATCATTAATCCACACTTGCGCGATTTCATGTACGTCACCCAGATCCAGTACTGCTGATTGAATCTCCTGCACGTCTTTCAAGTCAAACGTATTGTGATACGTAACCGTTCCTGAAAAATGCTCCATCCCGCTCCAGTCGGCCCATGAACTCAGCGGGGTTTCTGGATCGATAGCGTTAACGGTTCCATTCACTCGCCAACCGCTGTGCAACTCAATCTTTTGCTCGTTAAGCTTAGACTGTACATGATCGGCAATAACTGGTTTCTGCAGCGGGTCGACACAAAACACGATACTCTGTCTTCTGTCCAGCTGAAGGGGGATACGCGGGCCTTGCTCATGTCCTTCCAAACATTGCTCAACAATGGTTCCTGCCCAGGGATCCCACTTGTGCACCTTGCCAAAAATATTGGTTTGCAGCGTGCCATGATACAGCTGTTCGCCCTCATTAACCAGCATGTAAAAATGCAGTCCTTCCTTGCAAACATGGCTCACCCGCAGATCTGCAGACGCTGGAAACAGCGCAGCATCTCTGAGCACAAAGCGATCAAGTGCGTTTACAACCTGTTCGAAATCAGAGATCGGATAGTAATTCTGCCGCGCCTCGACTTTACCCGCTTCACCACAGACGATCACCGTAC
>JAQBPP010000016.1 GCA_028287455.1 Bacilli bacterium
CCAGGCTGATCTGCTGGCTTGCGGCCGTCTCCGTCAGCGCCCTGCGCAAGCGCGGGCAATACGGTTCAGTCATATCCACGTGAACGACGCCGTCCTGCCCTTCATGAAACGTCAGCGGACGAGACTTGGTGAAATCGATAAAATCATCTACGACAACCAGTGTGCCAGGTGCGTACTCCCTTTTAATCGAACCCACTGCAGCTGTCGATAAAATCGCTGTTACGCCAAATTCACGCAGCGCCCAAATGTTCGCGCGATAATTGATCAAGTGCGGCGGAGTTGAATGACCTTTGCCATGCCGCGGCAAAAATGCAACGGGTTTCGATTGATATTCGCCCGCAGTAATCTGTACATCCCCATACGGCGTGGACATTTCGATCAACTGTACCCGTTCCAGTAAATCCACATCATAAACACCTGTGCCTCCGATAATGCCAAACACGCCAGCGAACCTCCCAAAAACAAGCAGTTATTCCCTTCATTTAAACGCATGGGCGTTTGCCGAGTCAAGTTCAACCTGATGCAGCGCGTTTTCCAACCGCACCCCAGGCAGCAGCACTGTGGAAAACAGATCCCCGCGCTCGCGCACCCGCTCCACCACCTTAGGCAGTGGAAAA
The DNA here is from genome assembly GCA_028287455.1 of Bacilli bacterium. Taxonomy (GTDB): domain Bacteria; phylum Bacillota; class Bacilli; order Tumebacillales; family JAQBPP01; genus JAQBPP01. Next base: position 618 of record JAQBPP010000016.1, read on the forward strand.
TCTGTTGGCCGTGCGCCAGCTTCCACTTCCTGCCAAGTCAGCGGCGTAGACACAAGGCCTAACGGATGAGCGCGCGCGGAGTAAACCCCAATCAATGTTTTGTTTTGAGCATGCTGCACATAGTCAAAATACACTTTATCCCCCCGGTGTTTCACCATTCGTTCAAGTGTTACATCGTTTGGCAGTCGGCGCTTAACTTCTTCTGCAATAAAGCGCATCACAACACGCGTTTGAGTAAAGGTGTAAACTTGCTGCAGTGGGACATAGACAGCAAGTCCGCTTCCGCCTGATGTTTTTGGTGCGTTGGGCAGCCGAAGCTCCTCTAATACGTCGTGCAGCACCAAAGTCACTTTGCGAACCTTCTCGAAATCTGGCGTAGTTGGATCCAGATCAAATGCCAGCACATTCGGATATTCTGGCTTCAGGCTGGTAGAAAACCAGGGGTGCCATTCAAGCGCTGCCTGATTTGCCAGCCAAATGAGTGTGGCAGTGGAGTCGATTAAAATATAATTTAAATACCCGTTTCGTTCATCTGACCAAACTGGGAACGTTGTCACCCACTCTGGCGTGTCAGACGGCGCATTTTTTTGATAAAAAAAAGTTCCTCCCACGCCATGAGGATAGCGCAGGACGGTCAAAGGGCGATTGCGGTAATGCGCCAGGAACAAAGGAGCTAATTCAATGACATAGGAGATCAATTGCGCTTTGGTAATGCCCGCCTCGGGCCAAAGGGGTTTATCCAGGTTGGTTACCTTGACCGGATATTCCGCTTGCAGCAGTTCGGCCATAACTCTCACCTCACAGTAACCCAAGATATATACATGCCCTTAGCGTACCCGAAACTGTACAATCACAGTACGAAAAAACCACCGCCCGCATAGGCAGTGGTTAAATGGAGGACAACTTGATTCAACGAATTACCTGTGAATGGTGACCGAGGCGTTCATGCCAGGTACAACTCCTTTTGGATAGTTCGTCAAGGAGATTTTGACAGGAATGCGCTGTGCTACTTTGGTATAAGTACCGCTGGCGCCGCCCGCTGGCAGCAAGCTGAAAGCTGATGACGTTGTAAAGCCGACCAGCTGAACTGTCCCTTTATACGTGGTGCCAGGAAATGCGTCCAGCGTGATGTCGACATCTTTGCCCACTTGAACATCCTGGATCACATTTTCGTCAATATTAGCCACGATGTAAAGTTTACTCAGATTGACGAATTTGGCGAGCGCTTCGCCTTGTGTGACATTCTCACCTTTTACAACACTTGCTTGAATGGCTGTGCCTTGAATCGGCGGGGTAAGCGTTTTGGCATCTGCCGCACCCACGCTGCCTACAGTTTGATCTGTGGTGTAAGTGTCCCCTTCTTGCACAGACCAACTGGTTAAATTACCTGTCATTGGGGAAGGTAATGTCACGATATCTCCTTGAATCATAGCATCGTTCGTTGAGATGTAATTGCTGTTGACAAAGAAGTAGTAAGCGCCGCCGCCTATAGCAGCAATCAGGACCAGAAAAATGACCACATTTAAGATAATGAGTTTTTTCATGAGTGCAATGTTCACTCCCTTACGCGTTCGATCTAACGGTGGATTTTAACCGTTGCGTTCATTCCGGGTTTTAAATTAGCAGGCGCATCTGAACCAAAGGAGATGCTGACAGGTATACGCTGAACTATTTTCGTATAGTTTCCGCTGGCGTTCATTGCAGGCAGCAGCGACAGCATGCCGGCAGTAATGGAACCAATTCGGGCAACTGTGCCGGTAAATTTGGTGCCTGGCATCGCGTCGACATAAATGTCTGCCGCGTTACCCACTTTCACATCCTGCAGATCCGTTTCCTGCACATTGGCAACAACACTGAGGTGACTCGTATCACTGACAACCGCAAGCGTCTGTCCAGGTGCGACGCTCTGACCGACTCCAACGGGTGCAGTTTGCAAAACAGTGCCATTAATTGGCGATTGGAGAACCCCCTCGCTCAGCACCTCTGGCGGCACCGCTTTATCCGCTCCGTGCACTGCCCGATATTGAATCGCAGCATAAGTATTGTCTTGCTCACCTAAATTCTGTCCGGCAGTGACCTGATCCCCGGTTTGCAGTGACCATTTCGTTAACGGCCCAGGTATTTGCGGAGTGATGGGAACTAATTGTCCGCTGATTTGTGCATCATCCGTGGTAATATAGGCAGTTGCATCATTGGAGTAATAATAAACTCCGCCTGCCACACCCAGCAGTAATAGGAATACCACCACATTTGTAACAATTAACCTAACCATAGCCTGGATACACCTCGATCAACCAAATTTTAATCGAACAACTGAACTGAATCAGAGTTCGACGCGCGAGTCTTCTTCACATTCCGAATAAATAAGGACAGCAACAACCCAAACAATGTAATGCCAGTAGTGACCAGAAGCACGTCATCGGTTGATTGCACAAATGCTGCAATCTGCACTTGCGCCATAATTTGACCGAGCGCAGCAGCTTGAGCTTGAAGCTGTGACAAGCCCCGCTGCATAAACAGACCTGTCAGATTATGAAATGTCTCGACAGTGGACACGTTATATGTAGAAGCGCTGGCTGTCAATACACCTGCGTGAAACGCCTGCCTCAGCTGCAGCACAGACGTCAAAATGGCAATACCGATTGATCCTGCCACATTGCGAATCGTATTGATTAAAGCGTTTGCCTGTGGCATTTTATCCGGAGTGACATGTGCAATGGCTGCCGTCGTAATTGGCATCATGGTCATACCGAGACCGAAACCGCGTATCGTCATAAGCCAAAGTAAGTTTTGATAAGAAGTCTGCGTGTCAATTTGCGCAAGTAAATAAGTGGTGATGGAGATAATCACCAGACCGACGATGACATTAATCTTGGCGCCGATCTTATCGTAAAGCATCCCTGACACCGGCATCATCACGCCGGAAGCAAGCGCAGACGGAAGCATAAGAAGCCCCGTTTGCATGGCGGACAACCCCTGCAGGTTTTGCAGAAACAAGGGGATAAAAAAGATTACACCAAATAGCGCGATCGTGGCGACAGACATGATAATGCTGCTTAATGTAAAAGTAGTGTCTGCAAAAATACGAATATCGAGCATGGCCTCTGTCTTTCTGCTTAGCTCCACCCAAATGAAAAAAGCCAACGCGACCACCGCAATGATTAGCCAAAAGAGAATCTCAGGCGAGGCCCAGCCTTTGGATGGACCTTCACTTAGTGCATACAGCAAGGCACCAAATCCTGCCGAACTCAACACAAAGCCGGCAAAATCAAACGATTTCCTCTTATGCAGCACCTGGTTTTGAAGCAACACAGTTAGTAGAATTAAATCAACAATGCCAACAGGTACATTTATGTAGAAAATCAGACGCCAATTCAAATACTCTGTAATATAGCCTGACAAAGTTGGACCTACCGCAGGCGCAAACATGATGGCAATCCCCGTAATCCCCATGGCAAGTCCCCGCTTCTGCGGCGGAAACAAGCCCAGCATAATGGTCATCGCTACAGGCATCATCATTCCGCCGCCAATCGCCTGAATAATCCGAAAGAACACCATGCTCCAGGTACTCCAGGCAGCTCCGCACAGGGCAGACCCCACGATAAAGATCAGCAAAGACAGCAGCAGCACTGATTTACTTCCAAATCGTTCGCTGAGGTACCCGGTTACAGGCGTAATTACGCCCATCGTCAGCATGTACGCGGTTAAGACCCACTGAATCTCACCCGCGCTTGAAGCAAAGACAGCCATCATTTTCGGTATGGCGATATTGACAATACTGGCATCGAGCACTGCCATAAAAGCAGCAAGTGTGACCGCAAGCACTGCCAGCACGATAGATCCTTTGGCCGCGCTGCCCACTTCAGGGGTAGCTACCATTTCATTCACTCCTTTGTATCCAACGGATCCAGTTTGAGCAGCTAAACAGAACAGATACTACCATGGCTTTCAAATTTTGACAATAGGAGCAATCCCCCCTTTTATTTCGTCTGTTTCCTGCGCCTGGTGCCTCTCTTCTCCACCTGTTTCTCGATCGCAGCAGAGGATGGCGAAAGTCCCACCACATTTTCCACTGGTTTTAAAGGCGGAAAAACCTTCTCCTTGTCAGTTTGTTTGGCCAAATCAAGGCTCGCCTGCAAGGCTTGCATCAGATCAGCAATTTGCGCAGTCTCATGCTCCACAGGCGTCTGAATCTCCTCTCCTGCCGACTTGTTAGAAATGGCAGTCAGAATGCGCTCGCGGTACTCATCCAAATATTTGTCCGGATCAAACGCAGTGGTTAAATTATCGATTAACAGCGTGGCCATGTCCATTTCCGCCCCGGTAACGTCCGTTTCGGACAACTGAGGCAGTCCAGCCACTTCGCGCACCTCATCCGGGTAAAAGATGGTCTCCATCACCAGGTAGTTCTGATAAGAACGAATCACAGCGAGGCTTTCGGTCTCCCGCATGACGATTTTGGCCACTGCAATACGTCCGGTTTCGTCCATTGCTTTTCGCAGCAGTGTGTAAGCTTTGGTACCGGTTTCATCCGGGGTCAGGTAGTAGGTTTTTTGAAAATAGATAGGGTCAATATCTCTCAGCTTAACGAAGTCGAGAATGGAAATGGATCGCGATTTTACAGGAGCGAGCGCCTGCAGCTCATCGGGCGTCATCACCACGAAACGATTCGGCTGCACCTCATACCCTTTGACCAACTCCTTCCATTCAATTTCTCGATTGCAGGACGTACAAAAACGCATATATTTCATCGGTGTTCCACAGTCGGCATGCAGTGACCGAAATTTCACATCATGGTTTTCAGTAGCTGCATACATTTTGACAGGAACGTTAACCAAACCAAACGAAATGGAACCTCTCCACATGGTGTGCATGAAAAAACGCCTCCTAGCAGGCAATGAATTCCCAATTCCTAGTTGTAGAATTCCCTGTGGACGCGTTAACTACTAAGTATAAAATTGTCAGCCGAAGCCTGGCCATCAGTCGATATAATAAGCTAATGCTTGCAGCTCAGTGGTGAGATCTGCGGTACGCAAGGAAATCTCGTCAGGCACCTTGATTTTTACAGGCGCGAAATTTAAGATGCCTCGAACGCCAGCAGCCACCAGCCGATCTGCCACACGCTGTGCCTCTGGTGCTGGCACCGTAATAATGCCTATTTGAATATCCAGGCGACTTACCGTTGCATTCAGCTCGCTCATCGGTTGAATGGGCAAAAGTCCGATTTTGCAGCCAATCTTGTTTGGATCTTGATCAAACAAGGCGACGATCGACAGTTTTTCGCGGGTAAACCGGTTGTAATTGGATAAAGCAATTCCCAGATGGCCGGCACCTACAAGGGCTACCTGTATAGTGCGGTCCAGTTTCAAAATTTGCTTGATTTTTTCAATTAAGTAAGGGACCTCATAACCGATGCCCTTGCGTCCAAAATCTCCGAAATACGCCAGGTCCTTGCGAATTTGAGCGGGGTTAATCCCAAGCGTCTGTCCCATCTCCTGGGAGGAAACGGTTCGAATCGAGGATTCATTCAGATATTGTAAATAGCGTAAATAAACCGGCAGCCGCCGAACAACTGCTTCTGATATCTTAGGTGTTTTCACTTGCTGAACCATCCCCTGTTCAAACAGGCTGAATACGAATCCAGTTATCTGGTTTTATCGTACCATGAGACGGTTCAAGCGTACAATGAATTCCCGCTATACAGCGTTTGAAGTGGAGAACAAATCACATTGGGACAGCTTGCGTTTTACCCGGCAGAGCGCGTTATCCACCGCTTTTGTCGTGGTTTGAGTGCTGTCTGCAATTTCTTTATAGGAAGCATCGGATAAATACAGCATCAGCACGTCCATTTCAAATTCGCTTAATTGTTGTGCTAAACGGCCTTTCCACTCTGCTTCTGCCTCAGTTGACAGCAGCTTGTCTTCCGGGGTTTGTCCAGGCGGCGAACAAAGCGTATCAAGCAGCGTCCGATCTGAGTCTTCTTCGCCAGTTGGCCGATAAATGGATAAATACTGGTTGAGCGGTTTATGTTTCAATCGAAGTGAAGATTTAATTGCTGTGATCAATTGTCTGGTGATGCACAAGTCTGCAAAAGTAGGGAACGGAATTTGTTTGGATGGATCAAAGTCACGAATGGCTTTGTATAAACCAATCATCCCCTCCTGAAGCAGATCCTCGCGATCAGCGCCTGCGAGGAAATATGAACGTGTTTTGCATTTTACAAGGCTTTGGAAATGCAACAACAGAAGTTCTACATTAGTACGATCACCCTGTTGAGCCTTGAGCACTGCCTGTTCTATTTGCTCTTCAATAACATATACATCATTAGCAACCAAGGTGGAATTGATCATTACAGTGCCTCCCGAATCTTGTCTATGCCCGTTTGAAGTAATCGTACATACCACTGGCGGGCATCGTCAAACAAGCGGCGCACTGCTTGAGAAAACCAACTTGCATTTCGACATTTAAACCTCTTAAATTCTCCTTCTCTCCTACCTGTTTGCGTCTTTTTTTAAAAGATTTGTCGTTTTCAGCAGGAAATGTCGATTTAGCTGCTTCGCTCTTTTTTCAGCCAATTATAAACGACCTTCCAGACTTCTTTTTCCGGCCCTTGGTAAACCCACGGATCGGGTAAAGATTGCAAAAACAATCTCCCATACCTGGCATCAATCACCCGTCGGTCATACACCACAATCGCTCCAATGTCTCGCTGCGAACGTATCACCCGGCCAAATCCCTGCTTGAATCGCACGATCGCCTGAGGTACTGAATATTCCATAAATGCATTTTTGCCGGAACGCTCCAGCGATTCAGTACGTGCCTCGACAATCGGCTGACTAGGCGGCGAAAAGGGCAACCGAACAATTACCAGGCAGGATAAATCTTCGCCAGGTATGTCGACTCCTTCCCAGAATGAATTCGCCCCGAACAAGACCGCTTTGGGAGTAGACTGAAACTCGAACACCAGTTTATACCGGGAGCCTGGGGTAACGCCTTGCGCAAGGAGTGTAATGCCATGCTCCAGAAGCCCTGGCTGCGCAATTTCAGCTGTCTCGCGCAGCATGCTGTGCGACGTAAACAAGACAAGCATGCGGCCGGAGGTAATACGAGCCAGCATCACAATTGATTCGCTGATCGATTTCACGTAGTCCCCATGGCTGGATTGTTTGAGTGATAGAGTATCGGTTGGAATACAGACGATCGATTGTTTTTTATAGTCAAAGGGAGAATCTACTTCCAATGTAAGCAATTTGCTTTCAACAGATGGTTCCTTGAAACCTAACCTCTCCAGCATATAATTAAAGGAATGATTGATACTTAGCGTGGCAGAAGTAAGTATGACAGACGACTTCGATCCAAACAGCGACTGCTGCAGCAGCTTGCCGACATGCAAAGGGGCGCTGTACATGGTTGCTGTGTACCTGCCTGCACGCTCCTCAGCGTCCACCCACAACACGGAGCCTGTCGGATCTTCCGCCCGGATCAAAAACGACTGAATTGAAGAATATCCGCGGTCCAGTTCTTTAACTTGGCCGGTGATATCGGTGACTAATCCCTGAATCATTTGCTGGGCACCCAGAATCTCACAAAAGGGTTCCATCCGGCTGACAAGCTCCCGCAGCCCCTTCAATCGACTTTCGATTTCATCTGCGTGAAACGTCAACGAGTTCCAACTGGGCAGCCTGACATGTTCCGGTTTAAAGCGCAAAGTCGTTCTCATGCCGCTGCCGTCTGCGTGATCCTCGACAAAGCGAGTAAGAACCATAAAAAAGGCCTCGATCGAATCCCGCATTTCATACGCAGTTTGAATCGCACTCACCGACAGTTCTAGCAGCCCCGTAAACAGTTGATTGCCAGTATTTTGATCCACCGAGGCGAAATGCTCAAGACTTGCGAGCAGCCCCGAACGGCGGTCTCGCGCCAGTCGATTTATCGGATTAAGCATGCTCCAGTAACTGACTTCGTCACCGAGATGTTTGGTCGCCTCATCTTCCAGGTGGTGGGCCTCGTCAATGACGAGATAGTCGTATTCAGGCAAAATCTGCGATTCTGCTTTGATATCAGTTAACAAAAGCGAGTGGTTCGCGATAATTACGTCGCTTGCTGCCGCAGAACCGCGCGCACGGTAATAATAGCAATTTTTGAAAAAGGGGCATTGCCTGGACAAGCAGGAATTGGTATCGCTTTGTACCTTGTTCCAACTGTCTGACTGTGTGCCAAGCATCTGCAATTCCTCACGATCACCTGCGTCAGTTTGCACAAGCCACGTGACCAGGCGCAAATAAAACAGCAGTTGATCGTCATCCGGCAGCATGCCAAGCGTCATCAAACCATCGGTCACTTTGCGCATACAGATATAGTTATTGCGCCCTTTCAGCACTGCCGCTTGAAACGGAAAAGGAATTACTGAGGAGAGCAGCGGCAAATCCCGATCCTTGAGCTGCTCCTGCAGGTGCAAGGTGTGAGTGGCGATAACCACTTTTTGCTGATGCGTTACCGCATGATAGATCGCAGGCACCAGATAAGCCATCGATTTGCCTGTTCCAGTTCCGGCTTCGACAATTAAATGCTTGTCCTCTGCAAACGCTTGCTGCACCTGCTCCATCATTTGCAGCTGTGCAGGCCGCTCTTCATAATGAGGGTGCAGCGACGACAGCGGTCCGCCTTGCACGATGATTTCGGCAGGTGACGCTACTATCTCACGCGTTTGATCAAACGTCTGCCAGCGAACAGGGCGGTGGGCGAGGCCTTGAATGACCGTACACTCTTCCTCCAGCACCAGGCGTTCACCAAATTCGGCTGATGTATGCAGTTCACTTAAAATGTGGGCATAACGCCAACCGCTCATATGCGCCACTTGATGCAGCAAATCGAGCACTGCTTGGGACATGGCAGACAGCCTCTTCAGCGCATGCTGATAAAGATGATGTGTGGCGACCGCATCTGATAAAGCTCGATGAGGCCTGCTATGACTTAACTCCAATTGTTTGGCCAAATTTGACAATGAAAAAGAAGACTGCTTGGGAAAAGCCAATTGCGCAAAATCGATCGTATCGATTAAAAAATTGGGGAGCTCGGCATAGCCATTGTCGTCGAGTGCCCTTTGCAAAAATGCCAGATCAAAATTCCCGTTATGCGCGACTAAATCGAAACCTTCGACAAACGTTAGGACTGCAGGCAGCACATCAGACAAGTCGCTTGCTGACTGTAAGTCGTCCTCGCTAATTCCAGTGAGTTCGATAATGCTTGCAGGCAAAGGCTTCGTTTGTTTCAACAAACATTCAAATGTATCGACTATCTCGCCATTAATTACTTTAACCAATCCGACTTCCAGAATCTGATCTTCCTTGTGTCGCAAGCCGGTAGTTTCCAAATCCAGCGCCACATACGAACTCATCAATCGCAACCACTCCACGAATTTGCAGGTAAGAGCACTTTCTTGCTCTATTATACATCCTGCAGCCTTGCAGTTGTTGCTTTTTCTCGCGGAGCATGTACTGCGCCGCTGCTGGTGCTGCGATCAAGCTGAAACAATTCTTTGCAATACGTCAGCCACTTTTGAGACTCTTGCTCCTGCCCCAGCTGGCGAAAACACAAGCCAAGCCAGAACGCGCAATCCGGCAGTTCAGGCTTTAACATCGAGCAGAGTTTGAGATATCGCACCGCGTTTTTCCACCGCGCCGACTCATAAGCAATTCGTCCAAGTGTGAAGTAAGCCAGTGCTCGCAGTTCCCGGTTTGGCTCGTTTAGGTAACTGGTCACGAGTTCTTTTGCTGACACGTAATCCTTCTCCTGAATGTACACTCTGGCTAACGCAAAATGAACCAGCGGCTGCATGCCGGGGTCATCCAGTATGAATCCAAAATAAGTTTTCGCGCAATGCAAATCACCCAGTGCAAGAAATGTACAGCCCAAATTATAAAGGGACTCAGCGGTGAGATCGGTTAACTTTTGGCGCGTAAACAACGTGAGGGCTGTCTGGTGTTGGCCTTCTTGCAGGTAAACCCATCCCAAACCTCCTAATGCGGGAGCAGAGTCGGGATCAGTGTCCACCAGCCGTTCGTAAATGAGTTTCGCTTCAGCAAGACGTCCAATTCGTTGATACACATCAGCTAAATTCAGCAGCAGC
>JAQBPP010000144.1 GCA_028287455.1 Bacilli bacterium
AAGGTAAAGGAGGCGCTCGAATTTTTCCTGCCAACTTTTCGAGCTGACTTTAAGGCCTTGGAAACGTTCCAACACGCAGATCATACCCAGCTTCAATCACCGGTGCATATTTTTAATGGGGATCAAGATGCACATTGCTTCAAAGATGCCTTCAGTTGGAAGGAATGGGCTCATCTGGTCCAGTTTTATACCTTCGAAGGAGGACACATGTTTCTGCTGTCAGAGACTGAAAAAGTATCAAAAACCATTCAGTTCATTTTGACCAGTGCATAATGAAACTCTATGGAGTATATATGAATCGTCTGCTGCGAATCGATGAATTTGAACACCTGATGAACTGCGTATCCGAAGAACGACGTGCAAAAATTAAAAAGTTTATCAATCCCGCAGATGCCCATCGGGGGTTAATCGGCGAAGTATTGATTCGGTCGATCATTTGCAAACAATTTCAAATAAGCAACGATCAAATATTTTTTATCACGCAACAATACGGCAAGCCTTGTGTAACTGGAATTCCGTCATTTCATTTTAATGTTTCCCACTCGGGTCGATGGATTGTATGTGCTGTTGATTGCCATCCTGTTGGGATAGATGTCGAAGAGATCAAGCCGATTGACTTAGAAATCGCAAAACATTATTTTTCAATGGAAGAATACCTGTACCTGATGGAACAACCAGAACATAGGCGAGTTTCCTGTTTCTACGAGTTATGGACGATCAAAGAGAGCTTTGTCAAGCTGGTCGGGAAAGGGCTAGCTCTCCCGCCGCGATCTTTTTCGGTAAATCCTGAAGCAATGCATCACCATTCTGTGAGATTGGCGGATTCATATGTCTCATGTTTTTTTAAACGATTGAATGTGGGACCTCATTATAAAATGGCTATTTGTTCGACCAGAGGAGATTTTCCGGCACAAATGATTGTGAAACGGTATGACGAACTAAGAAAGGCAATCGAATAATGAGAGAGAGTGGATACATAATCATTTCCATGGGAATAAGATTATTCTGCTTTTATCAACTAAAAACGACGAATTCTTCCATTTTTAGGCATAATGTTTCTATTTATCCATCCCTCAGATCGGCTTTAAAGGTCTGACCTTTGAATTTTAAATGGAAACTCAATTTCCCGAGTTTTCTATTAGATATACATTGCCTTTCGTTTTGTAATTATGAGCATCAGAGGTAAAAAGTATATAACGATCATCATGGCTAAAAATGGGGTGTGGGTGAACATCTTGCACTGAGAAACTGCTGTTATGTCGGCAGACGGGGGTCCAGTGTAATTCGCCTGCCGACCAGTTCGCTTGGCAAATGTGAATCATCCGATTGTCGATCACTCCATCTGTAACCAGGAACCCTTTTTGTGTGTTCACTGTGAAATGACCATACGCCTGCATTTCTACTGGAAAAGTCAATTCAATAGTTTGTCCGGTCCTGCAATCGAAGTGACCTACAAAATGATATTTTTGATCAACCTGTTCTTGGGTAAGCTGTTTTGACCCGTGATAGATGATTCCTTGGCCATCCCTTTGCCACATTTCGTGACAAATCCATATTGGGGCTGTTTCCACAGATTCATCGCGAATTTTCACGATTTCTCCGTCACGATAAAGCCAAATTCGTTGATCTACTGCTCCGCCTTCGTGATTAAATAGAATCTGAGCAGGGTCTTCAGGGTGAAATTGTACATGTGTAATCCAGCCCAATTGGGAAAACCAGATGTTTGCGTCTTTTGTTTCGATATCAATCACTAACAAATGAGACTGAATTTTGTCGCGAAACACTTTATCTCGGATGGATGCAAAGGGGGTGCCATTCCCGACAGCAAATGCTTCTGCCGGAATATAGGGTATACAAGCAAACCGGCCATTTGTCGACAGGTGTGTAAACCCGGTCATTACTCCAGGAGGCAGTTGGTAAATGACGTCTTCTTCCAAAGTCGTGACATGAAGTATACGCACTTCATTTCCCTGAATGTACAGCAGTGTATCCGTATCCGGATTATAGCTGGGGCTTGCTTTTCCTAAACCCTTATAAGCATTCCCGTCATAATACACATAACTTTTCAAGTATCCATCAACATTATCGGTAAGTTGAACGGTCTCGCCATCTACAATAGAGAGTCTAAAGAGGTTGGGCTGCCCCCGGTAACTGTCACTTATAAACAGAATATGCTGGTTATCAGATGTGAAACTGCTGCTTGTAAAATAGAGATGATGATGATTTCCAGATGTGGAAGTAAGCTGACGGATTGGTTTACCTGTCAGTTCATCAAAATGAGTTATAAAATCGTGCTTCGATTTTGTACCTTTCACCGTATTTCCCTCCCTGGCTAGTGAATAGTGCAGTTATCAGTTATTCAAGACTCCAATCGAGGAGTACACCCATGGTGAGTTCTTTATGGTTGAGCAGAAGTTGGTAGCCTTCTTCTGCTTTGTCTGCAGGAAGTTTATGGGTCAATAAAGGATCCACAACAATGGCGCCTTTTTCAATCAAATCTAAAACATGACGCGTTAACGTGAGGCGGCTGGGGAGACCATGATGTCCTTGCAATTTTTCGTGTGCTCCTGTCAGAAAGATACCCTTGCTGTGAATATGCTTGTAGGCATCCATCTCTACGAGTCCTCTGGTCGAACCTAGAAGGATCACCTGACCCATTGGCCGAACGAGATCGAGCGCCGTGTTCACAAGAGCTGGCACACCTGTTGCTTCAACCACAAGATCGGGTGCGGCAGAAGAGGTGCTTATTATGTTTTTAATGAGATGCTGCAAATCTGCCCGTTCTCCAGAATGAATTGTGAATGGAATTCCGGTTCGTTTCGCAATTTGCAACCTTTTCTCCACTAAATCGATGCCAATTGGACAAGCCCCGAAGCTTTTATAGAGTTGTGCAGCCAAATTGCCGATCAGCCCCATGCCCAGAACCGCTACATAATCCCCGATGGTAATGCGCGATTGAACCACAGCAGTCATACATATGGCTGCCAAACGGGCAAATACGGCCCGCTCTCCAGCCATATCCTGCGGCAGCTTGATGATCGGTCGATTTTCCCGATTGAACCAGGAAAACACATTGTAGCTGGCGTGATTGCCCAATGCATATACCATGTCTCCCGCTTGGAGTTCGGTCACGGCATCCCCAACAGCCACCACTTCTCCGACGCTGGCATAACCCGGCGAAAATGGATACTTGGCAAATGTGTTATTCGGATCTGGAATGCCAATATGGGTGCCTGTATATATGGCTAACTCTGTGCCCGGACTGATTAGACTGTACTGGGTACGAACCAAAACACCGTCTTCAGATAAGTCCGTGCTCAGATCAAATTGATCGAATGCTGTTTGATTAGGACCGTTAAACAACACCTTTAGGCATTTCACGCTGCCTGACCGGACCGGGAATTCGGCTGTCATGTTGTCACTCTCCTTTTAAACCGCTTAGGGCTACACTTTGAATGACATACTTTTGGAAAATGATAAACACGACAATAACAGGCAGGATGCTTAACGTCGTTGTCGCCATTGAGAGTCCGGAATAGTTCCCATATTGCTGGGTAAAGGATGCCAAAAATAAGGGTAGTGTTTGCAGCTTATTGTCAGTCAACACAATTAAAGGCCAAAGAAAGTCATTCCAACTCGACATAAAAGTTAAAATGATTGCCGTAGCTGCGATCGGACCGGCAAGAGGCGCATAGACAGACAAGAAAGTGGCAACGCCATGGCTTGCTTTCAGTTCCCGCATTCAAATTCCCTCCATAGAGTAGTAGAATCTGACACACACTAAAATGCTGGCGGTTGCCTGTAAAGCGCTTTCATCTATTTATTATACTAAACTAGCCTACAAATTATTATGTCAAAACGATAACATTTGCATCTAATGCATTGACCTGGGTACGATAATAAATGCGGTGAACGAAGTAATTTATGGAAGAGTCCACTGGCCAGCACGATCACAGGTAGTTCCACAGACTCATTGGGGGGAAACAATTGCTCGGAAAAACACATGTTTCAATTGGGGCTATGACAGGAGCGCTGCTGCTAGCAAGGCTCGATCTGCCTAAGCCGCATTTAGAAGTTCCTCCGATTATCAGTTTGATGTTTCCGAGTCTAACTTTTAACACATTAGAAAATGTCGTCACTGCAATGATCGGAATTGGAGTTTCGGCGTTTGCGGCAAGGGTTGTGTATTTAGTCTCACCTCAGGCTTCTCTAACTCGGGAATTATCAGCTTTCGTGCTTCTGAGCATAAGATTCACACTGCTGTTGAT
>JAQBPP010000154.1 GCA_028287455.1 Bacilli bacterium
CGTTCAATTTGCTTTACTACTGTTGCGTGCAACTCATTTGAATCGGAGACGAGTGTTCCATCGACATCACTGTAAACCATCATTTGTCTCGGTTGTCTCAAAGACGGATGTTTCAATACCATTGCTGTCCCCTCGCTTTTCCACATAATCGCCATAACACTAGCTTAGCGTGTAAAAGTAAAGGGATTTTATCGTTATCTTTAAGTTCTCACGAACAAAGCCGGGAAGCGTTGTCCCGGACTGTCACGAATTTACTCACTGGTGTTTACTTATTTGCCCGACTGTTGTTTAAGATCCGACACCTTTTTGTTGATTGCATCAGCAGCCGATCTTAACTCCGAATTAATATCTGCATTGGTTTTCAGCATGTCGTTAAACGCGGAACTCACTGCAGAATTAACTGAATAAGTATAGCTGTCAACATGTGGAGGGGTCGGAAATTTGTTTTTGTAAACTGCCCCAAAATTCTTCCCTTTTAAGTCTGTCATATCCTGTCCAAACGCAGCTTGAATTTGTTTGCCGACAAGCGGTGTGACAGTTCCCTTTTTAGATAACTGCATCTGAACATCATCCGAGAGAATATACGTAATGATATTGAAATCCAAATCCTTGTAAGCAGAGGTAGAAGTAACATAGAGTGAATACTCATTTGGTTGGAACCCTACACCAGGAGCGTCGCTAAAAGTGGGAGCAGATACCATATCCCAATTAAGCTGTGGATTTTGCTGCGGCCAGTATGTCATTTTCCCGGACAAATGCAGATCCATTGCAATCTGCCCTTTCGGAAAATCGTCTACTGAGTTAACTGGATTTCCAGGAATCTGGAAGAACCGCTGTAAATTCGCAAACCACTTGTTCCAGCTGTCGTTCATTACGGATGCCTGGTCACTTGCATCCAACCAGGACTGGCCTAATTCATTATAATTGATATATAAACCAGAATTGGCAGTAAAACCGTAATACTGGGTGCCTTGATCCGATTTCGTCAGCTTTTGAGCCAGACTGTATGCCTGATCCCATGTCAGTCCATCGGTGGGATAGGACACGCCTAATTTATCAAAAATGTCCTTGTTGTAGAACAGCACCATATAGGCACCTGTGAAAGGAAGTGCATACAATTTCCCATCGCCCGCTTTTTTGATTTGTTCCAATAGACCTGGATCAAACCGGTTTAAATCCGTCTTGTATTTCGCGATTAATGGGGCCAGGTCATACTCGAGTCCGTAATTAATAATTTTCGAGCTGGTACTATTGCTAGCCTCCATGACAAGATCGAGATTTTTCCCTGAATTAATTAAATCTGGATAATCAGGTGAACCATTATTCTTGTAAATAAAATCTAAAGTAACATTCGGAAATTTCTTCTTGATCAGACTTGTCAATTGATCCTGTACGTTTTGGGTCTCTAGTACTCCAGTTGATACATAAAGCGTTAGTTCGGCTGTTGCATTATCGACTGATGTTGTATCTACCCCATTGCTGGTTGGCGAAGAAGTTTGTTGGCTGCATCCGGTAAACAAAAGCAGCGCAGAAACTGATGCAAATGACAAAATGGATGCTTTCTTTTTGTTAAGCACTGATTTGACCCTCCTTCTAAAGAAACAGAATAAAGGAAGCGCTTTCAAACTAACTATGGTTTGTTTGCTTCAATTTGTCTGCCTGATGGCAATAAATCAAATCGAATGCACATCTGACCAATTGCGCAGAAATTGCAAATTTTTATTAAAATAGTTATCATCCAGCCAAGAGCTGCCCCAGATATGAGAGTTTCCAGTATGCAGACCCATTAGCCAAATTTCCCGTACGGCTACGAACATGGGAATAGCCTTTAGATCACATGGCGATAATTTTCTCTCCGCTTGGTAGGCCTGCCGAAATGCATCCCACAGTGGATTCGTAAATTCTTCTTTTTTCTTCCCTCTTACTTTCGCCCATTGAAAAACAGCTAGGTCATAGGCACGCCATCCAAATCCGCCGCAATCAAAATCAAAATGTGTCAATAAACCGTTCTCAGTAAAAAATACGTTGTTACCGTGTAAATCCCCATGACATACTCCCCATTCCAATGAGGGTGCAAACTGATCCAAACGTTGTCTTAAATTGTAGGATAGAGTATCCAAAAAGTTAATGTCATCAGGCCGATGAGTTAAAAAACCACGAATGGATTTTAAAGGATAATCCAGTAAGTGATCTAGATTAATTGTAAAGCGAGAATGTGGACTCTCAAAAGTATCCATTGCGTGATGCATTTTCGCTGCTTCAGTGCCATAGAGTACGCAGTGTTCTTCCGTATGAGACAGGTCACCTTCTGCGAAAGTAAACAAGACTGCATATCTTTTCCCCTCCGGAGCGTCAATTTCAATGACAAAATCACCGTCTTTTTTCGCAATCGGAGCGGAAACCGGTATCTGATTGTCCCTCAAATGAATAAGCAGATCGATTTCAAAGCGAATATCGGCCAACGTGCGCCAATCCACTTTATAAATCCTTACAATAAACTTACCTGCTGAAGTCTTCATAAAGTAGGTATCATTTAATCCACTTGTGAGAAAGCGGCAATCAATTCCTTCACCCAGATCGTAATTCTGATTAATCACTGATAATAAAGCGCGCGAAGAGATCACCGAATGATCTACTGGCAATTTAATCATATGCAGGCTCACCTCATCAAAGAAGGAAGTCGGTAAAACTACTAGCAATAAGCTAATTCTATCACGGTTTTCAAAAATTTAACTATGTTGTAAATTTCCGTCGCCATTTTTCTGGTAATATGAAATAGGAATAGCAGTTTGGGAGGGCAACACATTGTGAAACAACCATCTTTAACAATTGATCTCAAATTTCGCAACAGAACTCGGCTGTTACGTTTAATCTTACTGGTTTCCCTTCTTTGTATAATCGCAAGGATGCTTTATTTTGAAGGGTTTCAAGCAAAAGCCTATCTCGCTGATGCTGAAAAAACCTGGACTTTTACCGAACAGTTGCCCGCCATTCGCGGGACAATATATGATCGTAATGGAAATAAACTGGCTTATACATCTATCGCCTATATCGTGAGGGCAGATCTCACCATGATGAAAGATGCCCGTAAACATCCAGGTAATATGCCTTATGCAGGTGACCCGCAGGCCTACGCCGAGAAGTTGTCGCCACTTTTGAATGTACCCGTCGACGAGCTATATAAGAAATTAACGACACCGAATCAAGTTGGGGTGGATTTGTCGCAAACTCCCGTGAATGATACGGTGAAAGCGAAAATTGACGCCTTAAATCTACCAGGCATCTTCTATGGTCAAGCACAAACCAGAGTTTATCCAAACAATACACTCGCGGCTCATGTGCTGGGGTATGTGGATACAAGTGGGAATGGACAATATGGAATCGAGCAAGAATACGACAAGCAACTAAGTGGTACCCCTGGTACTGATACCTATTTGAAGGATGCGCATGGCAATCCGCTTCCTTTTACTAAGCAGCAGCTTGTGGCAGCTAAAAATGGCAACGATGTGTACCTGACACTCGACGAAACGATTCAAACCTATGTTGAGCAAGCGTTGGACGAAGTCGTTAAACAATACAATCCCGACAACGCCAGCGTCATCGTGGCAGATCCGAAATCGGGACAAATATTAGCAATGGGTAATCGGCCCACCTATGACCCCAATCATTATGGGGACGAATCTGCGCAAACGGCACTTAATAATAACCGTGCTGTCAATGCGAGTTTTGAACCCGGCTCCACGTTTAAGCTGGTACCTTTAACCGGAGCACTGCAGGAAAATAAAATCAATCTGGATGATACGTTTAAGTCTGGATACATCATGGTCAGTGGTCAAAGGATCAACGACTGGTGGACACCAGGTTGGGGACAAATTACATTCCGCAAAGCGGTGAATGTTTCTTCCAATGTCGGTTTCGTCATTATTGGGCAAAAATTGGGCCAGGATTTAATGGACAAGTATATGCATGAATTTGGGTATGGCCAGCCGACCGGCATCGATTTGCCAGGAGAAGCAGACTCCCTGTTATTCCCACTCAACAACATCACTAAGCTGCAATTGGCGACAGAATCATTTGGCCAAGGTCTTGCGGTTACACCGATTCAACAAGTCTCGGCAGTGACTGCGATTGCAAATGGCGGCAATGTCATGAAACCTTTTTTAATGCAGAAGATCGTGAATCCTGACACTCACCAAGTCGTCACCACGAACCAACCGGTTGTTCGAAGCAAGCTCACTGTGGATCCAACTGTCTTGCAAACGGTGCGTTCAATCATGGAAGATGACATTACAAACGATGAGAGTCCAACAAAACCAGGCTACTTGCCCGGCTATCATATCGCTGGAAAAACTGGTACTGCACAATATCCGGATCCAACGACTGGGCTGTATTATGAGAAAAGATATATCACGTCTTTTATCGGATTTGCGCCTGCACAGAATCCGCAATTGGAAATTTACGTAACCGTTCAAAATCCGCGCAATGCTGGTGATAATCAATTCGGCAACGTGGTAGCCACACCCGCAGCAAGAGAAATCTTTAGCAAGGCGCTTCCTTACATTGGCATCCAGCCGGATAACTCCGACAGTTCTCAGACCACAGGCAGCCAACCTCCTTCTACTGACCAAACCAAGTACGTGCAAGCACCTAATCTAGTAGGGGCAACTACTGCTGATGCTAAATCACAAGTGCAGAAAGCAGGCGCGTCGCTGCAGTTGATTGGTTCCACAGGTTCGATCACCGCTCAGTTCCCATCGCCTAGCGTATCGGTGCAGAGTTCTCAGTCGATCATCTGCATTGCTGGCAACGGTCAAGAAGCTGACGGCTCCATTATAATGCCCGACTTAACCGGCCTGTCCTTGAAGGACACTGCAAATTTGCTTAACAAGTTGGGGATAATTTTTCAACCAGCTGGGGAAGGCTTTGTCGCAGGTCAAAGCATCTTGAAGGGAACGAAGATCCAACCCGGATCCAGCGTTCAGGTTACTTTTAAATGAGAAAAAACATTCATTCCTTTCTTGCTCCGGTTGCATGCAAAAGTCGCGGCGAAAGGAATGAATGTTTTTTCCACTACTTAGAGTCTACTCAATCACATAACGGTCCAAAGCAATTCGTATACTTTGGACAAAGTCATCAGCCGCTCCCCAATCGAAATCCCGTCACCGAGATCATTCAATTCCTCATAAACAAGATCCGCATTTTGATTCTCTTTAATCACATTGAATGCCTCTACTGGAGAAATACTGATTTTGAAGTTCAGCTGACTGATATTCAGCACCCCCAAATCCATTTTAGGCGGTTAAACTAGTCCTGAGCTTGCGATTCCTATTGAATTTACCAGAACAGTTCCGTTTCGCCTCTTAATTTACTTATTGCTTCAACGAAGAAGTAATCGCCGTAGATTAATGGCACGTCCACATTCGATCCACGTGGGAAATGGCTGGTTCCATGCAGCAGCAACCCTTCTTCCTCCTTGTTCCAGGCGCCATAATTTTCATACAACGACTTCAGGATCCGAACCGCAGCATCGTGATAAAGCGGCGCCTCCAGCGGCTCTACACAGCGCGCCAATTCAATTAAACCACTGGCTGCAATCGCTCCAGCGGAAGAATCCCGCGGTGCTCCTTCAATGGTTGGGAGTCTGAAATCCCAGTAAGGAACATGATCATCCGGCAGGTTGGCGATGAAAAAGTGAGCCACGCGTTTTGCTGCCTGCAAATATAGCTCGTCTTGGGTATACAAATAGCTGAGAGTCAAACCGTGCAGCGCCCAGGAGTTGCCGCGCGACCAGGCCGATTCTGGCGCAAATCCCTGACCGCCTTTAGCCTCAAGCCGTTCGCCGGTATGTGGATCGAAACAAACGATATGATGAGAAGAACCGTCTGGTCGAATGAATTCTTTCACCACAGTATTTGCATGCTCTTGTGCAATAAAAGCGAACCGAGGATCCTTGGTCTCCTCCGATGCCCAGTACAGCAGCGGCAGATTCATCAAACAGTCGATGATCGCCCAGCCAATATTGTCACGGAAATGATCATCACGGTCGTTCCAGGCACGAATGTACTTGCCTTTGAGATTAAAGCGGCCGGCCAAATGGCTCGCCGCGATCAACGCCCGGCGCCGTGAATCCGGATTCTTTGTCAATTTGTAATTAGCAACAGCGGTCAACGACCACATGAAACCGGAATCATGATCTAGTTCATAAAAATCGTTTAAGACATCGTCCAGCTTAATTTCGCATTCTGTGGCAAATTGCTTCAACTTCTCATTGTTCGTATCTTTGTAAATCAACCAGAGCAGTCCAGGCCAAAACCCGGCTGTCCAAAAATCAGGCGGCGGAGAATCATACTGCCCCTTTTGTGATGCGTGCGGAAAAGTTGCACCAATTCTCGCACTCGTACGTTCGACCTTATGTACAATATCGTTCCAGGCTTGTTCCACCCAATTCAAATCTGCCATTTCATACCACTCCTTTCCTTTCATTTTACGCTAGTTTTTTACACAAAACAGTCTTTCATTACTGGCAAGTGTGATGTACGATAAATGATCATGGAGGGGATGTGTTTTGACTATGAAGTATCACCTGTGAACCCGAATGATCTGTTCAAAATCACCCTGAATACGAGTGATGATTCGGAAGGTTCAGTGTGGGTTGTCATCGATTCATTGAATGACGACCAAATCTCCCCACTGGTGACAAAAGCACTGGAGTGGATTCACAGCGGCAAGGCCACAAATGACATGGCCGAATACGACAATTGGGTCGTTTATGAGGGTCATGTTCACACTGTTTAGGCAATAAAAAATTTACTTTTTATAGTGCAGAGATCAAAGTACCCCCCGCTGCAGAAACAAGTACGACGATCCACGGCGGGAGTTTCCAAAGAATCAACAAACCAAACGCTAACAAAGCCAGACAAAAATCAGCGGGTGTTTTAATCGCGCTCGTCCAAACCGGGTTATACAAAGCTGCGAGCAAAATTCCCACAACTGCAGCGTTGATCCCGCCAAGTGCAGACTGAAATGCAGCGCGTCCACGGATGGCGTTCCAAAACGGCAAAGCACCGATCACGAGCAGAAATGAAGGCAGGAACATCGCGACAAGTGCAATTACAGCTCCAACTATACCGTTGGGTTGCGATTTCATTACAGTACCCAAGTAAGCGGAGAACGTGAACAGGGGTCCCGGAACTGCCTGTGCAGCTCCATATCCCGCCAGGAATTGATCGT
>JAQBPP010000176.1 GCA_028287455.1 Bacilli bacterium
CTAACATTCAAGTGTGGGCACGATGATGAGCGATAGGAAGAATTGACGAAGAAGTTTAGGCAAATTTGCTAATGGGCTCCCGGAACGACAAAGCTCACCGTGACCCTATCAGCTTAATCTTGTTGGGAGGATGTTGTATGCGATTTATTTTGTTGTGGTTATTTGGGGGTCGAAAGCGTAAAGAAGAGCCCGAGAGTGCGGATTTTCACCGTGTTGAAATTTATGGTGAGGTTTATTATGTAGGGAAAACGAGACTTGAGAAGCCCATTCCCCCTACTGAAGAATAAACCCATTTCGTATAACTGAAATGATGTTGGTTTAACGCAATACTGGTAAGCGCAGCCGACGATAGGAATACGATTGGCAGAATCCATTTTTTGTGTCTTGTCTAATTGAAAGGATGGTGTTCATCCTTATCTTCCAACGGATGCCCACCTGGAAAGTAGTTCCATTTTAACGGTGGGGAAACAGGCACCAATGCTGCTATCCCAAGGTCGTTTAGATGTTTCCTTTGCTCAAGTGTCAGATGGTCATAAAAAAATGGGGTTAGTTTCATGACTCGGACTGATTCCAGTTGTTCGCACATTTTATCGTACAGAAATCTATGGACTTCTGGGTCATATCCGCTGCGAATGAAGTGCTCGTAGACGATTGCTTTCGCATCCCTCGTACTGAACCCCGCTGTGTCGATTGCCCGATTGAAGCATTGTTCTTGTGCAGATTCTGACAGCTCTCCGAATTGGCTGACTTTTGCCATTTTCACCACTGAATCGGCATCGTTTCCCGTTATACCGTCTTTCGTTGCAACCCGGAATAATAATGATTCCTTAACGTTCTGCTTGACCGATTTTGGTAAGCTCCAAATTTTTGTGAGTCCATCTCTACTTGCGCCGTGTTGTTCTGCTAGTGATCTTAGGTTTGCATCAATGTCCTTGGTCTTGAGGTACTTTTTCACAGTCGAAATAGTAACATCTGTCTTCAAAGCGATCTCTTGCTCGGATATACCAGAGGCACGCAGGGCTTGTATCATCTTTTCAAGTTCATACCCAGTTCTTTTGTGGGAGTGAAATTCTTTTCGGAGACGTTTAATGATTCGCTCCGCACTATTTGTGTATACTTCAACGCTACACATTGCGTCTCTGAACCCTGCATTCACGAGGGCTTGGAATCTCAAATAACCATGGACTAGAACGTACTTCAATCCTTCATCGGTATCTTCAACCACCAAGAAGTCTTCGAGCCCCCGTTTTAAGGTACTAAGTGCCAGTATTGGGTCATCAACTGTCTTGCGGAAATCGTCTTCAAGTACAATATTAGACAAAGGTATCCGCTTATATCGTACTGGTGGCGTTTCCTCCACTTCACCCATGTGCCCGCCTCCCAACTAATAGATGGGTACGTGTATTATGAATTGTCCTATTCTGGAAATCGGAAAAAATAACTGGCGGACTTGCATCGGACTAACTGAATGTGGCCATTTCAGTCAACCCTGCTTTCCCACATCTCATCTGAAAGGACTCTTATTCACCAGATGTTGCGCTCGATATTTCTTGGCCCTAGCCAAGAGGTGGGAGAGGGAGTCTGAGGCATTCGGGATTATTGCACTTGTCCAAAAGAAATTTTTGGATTAGAATTGCCTTAAAGTTTGTATGCAGCCGTAGTGGGCGTGACCCCCACGCTTCTCTCTGGAAAAGTCATAGCGACTCTCTTGGCAAACCAATGGGGAATAGCGATACTTCAGAATCTTATATCTGATGCAATTGCTTTTACTATCGGCTTGTGCTTTAGAAAAAAGGAGATGATGTTTATGATAATTCTTTTGCTGGTAGCCGTGTTCCCTGAGAAGGCTGATCAACAGTGCGAGGCATAAGTGTTCCGGCTGCCAGCCTTCAGAAATAAGAAGCGTCCATTTGGACGCTTTTTTTGTGAATACATACGTATTGAGAATGGCTCTGTTCAAACGTGACCTGTGGGCTTTAACATTCAGGGCTGCGTTGCCTCACAAGTTCCGCTGCCTATTTATATCCATATCCGCTAAGTTGTTTACTGCCTTCCACACCCGACTATAGACGTACCAACGAGCCGAGTCTTCAAGGAACTCCATCGATGCCCGTGGAAACTGGACGAATGCTGTGACTATTCCCCACAAGACAACAACACCGACCGAGTTTCCCCAAAAGGTGTCGCCCGGCGGTAAAACTGGATGATGCGGTAGAAACCAGTAAACAATTCCGTACAGAAACAGGTGCGTGAGAATCATTCGGCTTCTGCGCCTTATACCCCGATACATCTCCCGATTCCATACCTCGTCATCGTCTTGTGGGTCTGCATTCGGTCCTAAGTCCACTGATTTCATCCAGCCGTATGAACGTGCGAAGTTTCGGAAGGTCATTGGCGATCCGGCTGCAATCGTTCTCACATAAGACACCGCCCAACCAATGACACAAATGCCCCAGGGAATCAAGAAGAGACTTGTGAGATGAGAATCGCCAGGCAAAAATCCTAACCACGTCTCTTTCCAGCAGTTGTAAAAGAACCAGCAATCAAATCCAAATAGGCCAACACACAAGGGAATCCTAATGATGTAATACACCTCGTGCCCATTACTCCATGGGATTTTGAAGAGCCGGGAATCTATCGAATGGTAGATCATTGCGGTCCATTTGTTGAACCCGTCTATGTCTTGTTTCCGGACCGACAGCTTACGGTTGTATGACAATGCTTCCCGCCGTCTGAGTTCTTTTTCGGACAGTAACAAAGTAAACATCCCCTTATTAGTGGTCTTAGGAAATACACCTCCCAACAAACATATCCGAACAGAATTGTCAACGATGGACACAGTTTGATCGCAAAGACGGGCTCTTGCAGGAATATTCTGTATCTCTGTCAAATAGTGTTCATAAATCGTACAGACAGCCGAATCGGGGTGTAATCGTGGAGAAAAAAGAACGGTCGGGAAATAGGTGTGAAGGCGAAGGGTTTGATCCCGTGTCCGGGAGTGATGTCGATTTCCACAGCGAGATATTTGATGAAGACTTTGAGGATCGGATGAATAAGAGGATGCATGAAATTATCAGAGCTCATAGGAATGGTGAGAAAATGTACTTATGGGATGATTTGAAACCTACCATCAAAATTACGGATACCACCGTGGAATGCCCAGTCAAGGATTGTGATTATGTAGTTGAACGGCAACGAGGTACATTCCTTCATGAGGACAGGTTTAAGTGTCCGACACATCAGATTTTTATATCACCATCTA
>JAQBPP010000179.1 GCA_028287455.1 Bacilli bacterium
ACAGATGCCCCGCTTTTCGCCTATAAAAGGAATCTCCGTGCGGGGCTCAGGTTGCAAGCAAAAATAGGACGAGTGACAATCTGTCGTGCGGGCTCAGGTTGCAAGCAAAAATCGCACGCACGACAGATGTGCCACTCGTCGGGTTATAAAGGGCTCAGTTGTGCGGGATCAGGTTGCAAGCAAACAGTCGGGCGGCACTTGGATTGACTCCTCACTCTGGTGAAGGCAAAAGCCGCTCGTCGACAATCCAAGTGCCGCTGTTCAATAAGGTCTAATCAAAAACAAAAGGCTGTAACCGCCGCGTGTGTGACTTTTGCTTGCAACCTGAGCGCACGCGGCGGTTACAGCCTTTTGCAACCTGAGCGAACGCGGAAACTTATGGCTTTTTTTGTTTTCTGCATTGAATTCGGGTACAATAGAATGATTAATGACGAAAGCAAGGGGTGTCTAGACTTCATGGCAACCAAACAAGCTTCACTACGAGTTTTACCGTTGCTGCCCCTTAGAGGGTTGTTAGTATATCCATCAATGGTTCTGAATTTGGATGTCGGCCGGGACAAATCAGTTCAGGCATTGGAAACTGCGATGGTGAACGATAATTTAATCCTCTTGTCGTCTCAAAAAGAGACCAATTTGGATGAACCTTCACCTGAAGATATTTTCACTGTCGGTACGATTGCTCAAATCAAGCAAATGCTCAAGCTGCCCAACGGTACGATTCGGATCCTCGTTGAAGGCATCAGCAGAGCGCAGATTGTCAGTTTCATTGAAACTGACGCGATGTATCGGGTGGAAGTAGATGAATTGACTGAAGAGCAAGATCGTAGTCCGGAACTGGACGCTTTGGTCCGCAGTCTGCTGACTCAGTTTGAGCAATATATCAAATCGTCGAAGAAAGTTACCCAAGAGACCTTAAACTCCGTGCTCGATATCGAAGAACCCGGACGCTTGGCTGACGCGATCGCATCGCACTTAACGCTGAAAATCAAAGATAAACAGGCGATATTAGATGCGGTGGATGTGAAAGAACGGCTCAATTTGCTGCTGCAAATCATGGCGGACGAACACGAGGTGATGGAGCTGGAACGCAAAATCAACCAGCGTGTTCGCAAGCAGATGGAGAAAACACAGAAAGAATACTACCTGCGTGAACAGATGAAGGCGATTCAAAGGGAACTTGGTGAGAAGGAAGGTCGACTCGCCGAAATAGAAGAGCTAAAGGAAAAGGCCAAGGCAGCAGTTTTGCCTGAAGAATTTGCCGCAAAACTCGAGAAAGAGATTGACCGGCTCGAAAAAATGCCGCCAGCATCAGCAGAAGGTTCAGTGATTCGCACTTATATTGACTGGCTGCTTTCGATACCCTATACCACGAATGCAAATTCAGCAGTAGATATCAATAATGCCCAGCAGGTACTGGAAGACGAACATTTTGGGCTGGAAAAGGTGAAAGAACGGATTTTGGAGTATCTGGCCGTACAAGCGTTGGTTGGCAAGCTGCGCGGACCAATCATCTGTCTGGTCGGCCCTCCCGGTGTGGGTAAGACTTCGCTTGGAAGGTCGATTGCAACAGCACTCGGACGCAAGTTTGTCCGCGTTTCGCTTGGTGGTGTTCGAGACGAAGCGGAAATTCGCGGGCACAGGCGCACGTATATTGGTGCGATGCCAGGCCGCATCATACAGGGCATGAAAACTGCAAATGAGACTAATCCGGTGTTTTTGCTGGACGAAGTTGATAAAATGGCGTCTGATTTTCGCGGTGACCCAGCGAGCGCGTTACTGGAAGTGCTTGATCCGGAACAAAATAATTCGTTTTCCGACCACTATATTGAAGTGCCTTATGACTTGTCTAAAGTGATGTTTATCACAACGGCTAATGGTACTCATTCGATTCCAAGGCCGCTGTTGGATCGGATGGAACTGATTCATATCCCAGGTTATACAGAGGAAGAAAAAGTACAAATTGCGAGGCGTCATCTTTTACCTAAACAATTGGAGAACCATGGGCTCAGTAAAGGCAATCTGCAAATTTCGGATGAAGCGATCGCCAAAATCGTTCGTGAGTACACACGCGAGGCCGGAGTGAGGAACTTGGAACGGGAATTGGCTGCAATTGCACGCAAAGCAGCAAAACAGATCGTTTCAGGCGACAAGAAAAAAGTTACCGTCTCTGCCAAAAATTTGAACAATTTGCTGGGGCCCGGCAGGTATCGTTATGGAGTTGTCGAGCATGAAAACCAGGTCGGGGTGGTCACTGGACTTGCTTGGACTGAAGTGGGCGGCGATACATTGTCCATCGAGGTTTCGGTGGTGCAGGGCAGTGGCAAACTGACTCTGACTGGTCAATTAGGAGATGTAATGAAAGAATCTGCGCAAGCGGCGTTTAGTTATATCCGCTCCAGAGTGAATGAACTTGGCATTGCCAGTGATTTCCATGAAAAGCATGATGTTCACATTCATGTACCTGAAGGCGCGATTCCCAAGGATGGTCCTTCGGCGGGTCTTGCGATGGCTACAGCGTTGGTTTCAGCTTTGACCGGAACGCCCGTGTCCCGTTTTGTCGCGATGACCGGCGAGATCACGCTGCGCGGCAGAGCACTTCCGATCGGCGGACTAAAAGAGAAAAGTTTGGCTGCGCACCGTGCGGGAATTAAAAAGGTGCTGATCCCCAAAGACAATGAAAAAGACCTGCGCGATATCCCAGAGAGTGTCCGCAGTGAATTGCAGTTCGTTCCGGTTGAAAACATGGACCAGGTATTAAAAGA
Source organism: Bacilli bacterium (assembly GCA_028287455.1). Classification (GTDB taxonomy): domain Bacteria; phylum Bacillota; class Bacilli; order Tumebacillales; family JAQBPP01; genus JAQBPP01. The sequence continues at coordinate 2,763 of JAQBPP010000179.1, forward strand.
AGCATTGGTTAGGAACTGACTGTAAATGATTATCAGATCAGCTGAATTTATCATCTCCGCGGTAAAACCCGCTCAATACCCGGAGGGAGACCGAGTCGAAATCGCGCTGGCCGGAAGATCGAACGTCGGTAAATCTTCGGTCATCAATAAACTGTTAAACCGTAGATCTCTGGCGCGTACTTCCTCTACACCGGGGAAAACGCAGCAGCTCAATTACTACCTGATTAACGATGAGTTTTATTTTGTTGATCTGCCAGGTTATGGTTTTGCTAAAGTCCCGAAAACGGTCAAAGAGCATTGGTTGAAAATGATCAACACTTATCTGTCGATTCGCGATAATTTAAAATGCGTGCTGCTGTTGCTAGACATTCGGCATGCGCCGTCTAAAGAGGACCAGGCGATGTACGATTTTTTGACGTATTACCAGATTCCGCATGCATTAGTGGTGACCAAAGCGGATAAAGTGGCGCGCGGCACTTGGTCGCGGCAAATCCAGTTGATTAAGCAGACCTTAGGTGTTGCGGAGAATGTCCCTGTCTTTATTTCCTCTGCGGAAACTGGTCAGGGCATAGGAGAGATTTGGAGCTTTTTGGAGCCAATTCTTGACGCTGGCAGACAGCCTGATGGTCCCGATCAAAAGGTTCAACCAATCGGTTGAACCTTTTGGTCGCTTACAACAAGTTGGAATTCTGTCATAAAGTGACCGATTTCGACAGTCGTGGAGTGCTATAATAAAATTTAGTCTAGTAGGTGAATCTTTTCACAGATGGGGTTTTGCAGTCCCTCCCATTTTGGAGGCGGTAGTCAAAATGGTTTTTGGAATGATGGGGTTGAACTTTCGCACGGCTCCCGTCGAAACACGGGAATGTTTTACTTTATCAGCGTCTTCTCTGGAATCCTACCTGCAGCAGTTATGCAGTTTTGAGGGGATTACAGAAGCAGTCGTTGTTTCGACATGCAATCGTACTGAAGTATATTTGACTGCTTTCAGCAAAGAGGCAATAGAGGGGTCAGCCCGTCTGTTTTTGACACAGGTGTCCGGCATGACAAACGCCATGATCTCTCCTTTTTTATACAATTATAATGGGTCGGATGCAATAAACCATTTGTTTCGGGTGGCTTGTGGGCTGGATTCGATGGTGGTTGGGGAAACCCAAATTTTAGGACAAGTGCGACACGCCCATCACGTTGCACAGGAGGCGGGCTGCACGGGGTTACTGTCCAATCAAATCTTCCGCCGCGCAATTACGATCGCCAAGCGCGCCCACACAGAAACGGATATTGGTGAACATGCGGTTTCCATTTCCTATGCTGCGGTAGAGCTTGCGCGCAAGATATTTGAAGATTTATCCACTAAAACGGTGCTGATTATCGGTGCTGGCAAGATGAGTGAGCTGACAGCCAAACATTTGACCTCTACAGGAATTCAAACTGTGCTGGTGGTGAACCGAACTTATGAACGCGCCCGCGAGTTGGCTGACAAGTTTCAGGGGCAAGCACTCGAACTTCCGTCTCTGTCAATGGCTTTAAAAGAGTCCGATATCGTCATCTCGTCTACAGGGTCTGAAGGTTATATCTTAACAGAGGGCACTGTCAAAGCCATTATGAAAGAGAGACGCCAGCGTCCCTTATTTTTAATAGATATCGCAGTTCCGCGGGATTTAGATCCACGGATTAACAAATTGGATAACGTGTATTTGTATGACATAGATGATTTGCAAGGCGTGATAGCAGTGAATCTGGAGGAGCGGCTTCTGGCAGCAGGGCAGGTGGAACGCTTGATTCAGGAAGCGCTGATCGATTTTGAGCAATGGGAGCGGACTCAGGATGTGATCCCGTTGATTTCGGCTCTGAAAGACCGCGGTTCCATGATCCAGGAATCTGTCATGCAGAGTTTGCAGAATAAATTGCCAGGGCTCACGGAACGAGAACTGAAAATCCTGCAAAAACATACGACATCTATTGTAAGTCAATTGCTTAGAGAGCCTGTCAATCAAATGAAGCAATTGGTTAATGACCCCGACGCGAAACAGTATCTCAAAGTGTTTGCAGACATTTTTGCGCTGGATTTTCCATCCCATGATGGTCACAATGGGGATGAGGATAGAAAACCATCGGATTCCCTGCAGGTAGGAGGTCATTCATGAACGCTAGCATCTGGTTATATGATAGCATGACCTTTCTTTATGCAATTGTGGTTTTGCTGTATTTCATAGACTTTCTGGCGCCAAACCGCAAAATCAATCGCTTCGCCTTTGCCATGCTGGGAGTGGTTTGGGTGATGCAGACGATCTTTTTTATCTTCCGAACGCGGGAACTGAATTATGTCCCGATGCTGACTCATTTTGAAACGCTCATTTTCTTTTCGTGGATTTTGATTACCTTTTCGCTAGTGATAAATTTCTTTTATAAAATGGATTTATTCACGTTTTTTACCAATGTACTAGGATTCGCAGCTGTTGCATTTGACACATTTACGCACAAAGGAGCCTCCTCCCTCGGCGGTGTCAAACAACCTGACTTATTGGTGATTCATATTTCGATGGCTGCTTTGTCTTATGCAGCTTTTGCGGTTTCAGCGATATTTGCTATCATGTATTTAATCCAGGAAAAACTATTAAAAGAGAAAAGGTGGAACAATTTATTCCGCAGGCTGCCGGCAGTCAACCAATTGGATGTTTTGTCGCATCGGTTGGTAATCTGGGGTTTTCCGCTGCTGTTAGTCGCCAATATTTTAGGTGCGATTCTGTATCAAGTGCAATTTGGACATCTGCTGTTGGTTGATCCCAAGCCCATCGTTTCCTTCGGGGTATTGCTGGCGTATGGGGTTTACCTGTATCTGAAATCCTCGGAGACATGGAGCAGAAAACGGTTGGCCTGGTTTAATTTCGGTTGTTTCATGTTAGTCATTTTGAATTTCCTGTTTGTCGGGATGTTTTTCATTGGGTTCCATAAATGGTAACGGACTATGGCTACCCCATTTTTGTCAGTCTCGTTGGGAAACGAATTACGGTGGTTGGCGCAGGCCGGGTTGCCGAGCGAAAGATCGAAGCCTTGCAGCAGGCAGGTGCTCACATCATCGTGATTGCGCCGCTTGCCACCGCCAGGATTCAGGAGTGGGCAAGCACGGAGCGGATCATCTGGCACAGTCGTGTTTACGCTGCAGGGGACGCTCTGGGTTCTCAATTGGTTTTTGCCGCCACTGATCAAGACGCTGTAAATGCACAGGTGACCCTTGAGGCGAAAAGTTTGGGCATTTGGGTGAACAGCGCCACAGATTCAGAGCAAGGAGATTTTATCGTACCTGCTGTGATGAAACGCGGCCCGCTGCAAATCGGAGTTTCCACCTCTGGCATTAGTCCTGCGCTCGCCAGACAAATCCGCACTGAACTCGAAGCCGCTTTTGGTGATGAATATGTGATTTATTTAACTATTTTGGGAGAGATCCGCAGCCGTTTGCGTCAGCTGCTTGCTGCAAGCGATCAGCGCGGCGCCGTTTTACGTTGGTTCATTGAATCTGACTTGCTCAGACAAATCAGGATGAACGGCGAACAGCAGGCCCGGTTATGGATGGAAGAGCAGCTGCTGGAGAGGATCAGACAACTAGAATTCAATTAAGGGGGACTGGACCCCGTGAAACGTCCATACGTGGTCGCAACGCGCCGAAGTTCATTAGCTTTAACTCAAACTGCGCAGGTCTGCGGGGCATTGGAATCCGCATGGCCGGAGTTAACAATCAATACTTTGCAGTTAACAACGCGCGGGGATCAGATTGTAAACGTCAGTCTGTCGAAAGTTGGCGGCAAAGGACTGTTCACGCAGGAAATTGAGGATGCTCTACTGGCAGGACAAGCTGATTTTGCTGTGCATTCGATGAAAGATATGCCGACTGAGTTCCCGGCAGAACTGCTGATTGGGGCGGTTCCACCGCGCCTGGACCCGCGCGATGTATTGATCAGCAGAAGCGGTGCTCCTTTGATGCAGCTGCCGCATGGCGCGCGCGTGGGCACCTCTTCATTGCGGCGCGCGCTTTGTCTCAAAGAAGCGCGTCCAGATTTGGAAGTTGTGAATCTGCGCGGCAATATCGACACCAGAATTCGCAAATTGGATACGGAAGGTTTGGATGCGATTGTTCTTGCCGCAGCAGGTCTGCTGCGCATGGGGTGGATTTCGCGCATTACGGAGTATCTGTCAGTGGATTTAATGCTGCCTGCAGCCGGCCAAGGTGCGCTGGCGATCCAGTGCCGCGCGGATCACCAGGAGATGCTGGACATTCTTAAAGCCATTGAGGATCCGGTGACCCGTATCGCAATCACTGCGGAACGCACGTTCCTGAAACGCTTGAACGGCGGCTGCCAGGTACCTATTGGTGGACATGCGCGAATCGCAGCAGACGGCCGCATTCGTTTCCTTGCAATGGTAGGCACACCTGATGGAGCCACTGTTCTGCACGCCCAGGCGGAGGGAGTTGACCCGGTGGCAGTTGGAAATGAGGCGGCAAATGAGCTGCTTGCGCGCGGAGCAGCTGCAATTTTGGATTTGGCGCGCGAGGAGGCCGGCAGAGAGTGAGCAAGACTGGCATGGTTTATTTAGTCGGCGCAGGTCCGGGCGACCCCCGTTTGCTCACGCTGCGAGGGAAAGAATGCATTGAACGCGCCGACGTGATCATTTATGACCGGCTGCTTTCTCCACGGCTTCTTCGTTACCGAAGGCCGAATGCCGAGTTGATCTATGTTGGCAAAGATCCCCATCAAGACTCTTTAAAACAGGAGCAAATCAACAGGCTGCTCGTGGAACACGCCAAACAAGGAAAAATCGTCACACGGTTGAAAGGCGGCGACCCTTGTGTGTTTGGACGCGTGGGCGAAGAAGCCTTATTACTTGCGGAAGAGTCGATTCCCTTCGAAATTGTCCCAGGGATTACCTCCGCCATCGCTGTTCCTGCCTATGCAGGCATTCCGGTTACACATCGCGGTATCGCCTCTTCGTTTATCGTAGTTACCGGACATGAAGATCCAACGAAAGATCAATCCCATCTGGACTGGGAAGCAATAGCCACGACGACGGGCACTGTAGTGATTTTAATGGGTGTGCAAAATTTGGCGTGGATTGTGGATAATCTGCTGTTGTTTGGCCGCCCGGCAGACACGCCGGTTGCGTTGATAC
>JAQBPP010000231.1 GCA_028287455.1 Bacilli bacterium
GTGATTCGTGGATGCCCATCGAAGAGCCGGTGCGAAGCGGTGTTCCAGTCAGCTGCTCAGAAATGTTTTGTTCATATAAGGCATGACCAAACTCGTGAATCGTACTAAACAGAGAATTGCGGAAATCACGTTCATCATAACGCGTGGTAATTCGCACATCGCCACGATTTAACCCGGTCGCAAACGGATGCAGGCTGATATCCAAACGGCCTGCTGCAAAATCGAACCCCACCCGCTGCAAAATAAAGTCGCTGAACTTGGGCTGCTGCTGTACGTCGTATGCTTGGCCAAACAACTCCTCAGACGGTTTGTACGGTGAGGATTGGATAGCATCCAACAAGGGGACAATGGCGCTTCTCAGCTGCGTGAAAATTGGATCCAATTGTTCGACAGTAAGTCCCGGCTCATAATAATCAAGCAGCGTATTATACTTATTCCCCTCATAACCCCACAGCTCAATGAATTGTTGGTTAAACGAAACGATTTGCTCCAGATAAGGCTGGAATTTGGCGAAGTCCCCCTCGTGGTGCGCTTCTTCCCAAGCCGATTCGGACCTGGCTCTTAGCACTACGAATTGTTGGAACAGCTCCGGCGGGATTTTCTTGCTGCGCTCGAATTCCTTCTTGCATTCCGCGACGACCGCCTGTGTGATGGTGTCAAGCCCAGCAAAACTGTCTGGTTGCGACAGCTGAGCTAAATAATTCTCCATTTCAGGCGAAACCGACATTCTAAAAACTTCAGCAGCGATAGTCCCGACCACTTCCGCTCGCTGAAGAACACCCTTTTTCGGCAGTCCGGTCCGCATATCCCAGTTGATCAACTCGCCTGCTTCCTGAAAATCCATCATCTTTTTGACGTAAGCACGGAATTGCTTCTCTAACTGATCCAGATCAGTCAAGCACGGCCACCTCCAACCTAACAAATTCTGTCAATTACAATCTCTGCCTCTATTGAACAGATTATGCATGACCCCTTTGGTTAGACGAATACAACAGTTTTATTTCCATAGACCAGAATCCGGTCCTCAACATGCCAGTTCACAGCCTTGGCAAATACTGTCCGTTCAATATGACGGCCGATTCGTTTTAAATCTTCCACCTGGTCCTTATGATTCACTCGCTGCACATCCTGCTCAATAATTGGGCCAGCGTCGAGATCTTCTGTTATGTAATGAGCGGTTGCTCCGATAATCTTGACACCCCGCTTGTAGGCTTGTGCATAAGGATTTCCCCCGACAAATGCAGGCAGGAATGAGTGATGGATATTGATAATGCTATTCGGGTATTGATCGATAAAGTGCGGCGAGATAATTTGCATATACCTTGCCAATACCACCAGATCTACCTGGCCTTTGACCAACTCCAGCTGCTGCCGTTCTGCCTCCTGTTTGGTGTCGCTGGTGACGGGAATATGATAAAAAGGAATCCGATACGCTTCCACAGTCTCCCTTAAATCGGGATGATTCGAAATCACCATGGCAATATCAGCGCCCAATTCCCCCGATTTTTTGCGCCACAGCAGTTCCAACAGGCAGTGGTCTTCTTTGGAAACGAAGATAGCGATTTTTTTTACCCGATTGGCAAAAGCGATCCGCCAGCTCATTTGCAGCGGCCGCGCAATTTCCTCAAATCTGCGTTCCAGGGCTTCGTAGGCGTCTTCCAATTTCGGCAAATCGAACTCAATGCGCATAAAGAAAAGGCCGCCAGACGGATCGGTCGTATGCTGGTCGGAATCCACTATGTTTGCGCCCTGTTCATATAAAAAGCGGGAAACCGTAGCCACGATTCCCGGCTGGTCCGGACAGGAAATTAACATCCGGGCGCGATTTTGCAAATGATTCATCCTGCATCCTCCAAAACTACTTTGATGATAAACCTAATTCAGCAGCGCGTTTGGCTGCTTTGTCAATAGCTGCGATCATCAGCTCTGCGAACTGACCTTCCCTGAGCACCTGCAGACCTGCATAGGTAGTACCGTTCGGCGAGGTGACTTTGTCGCGCAGCTCAGGTGCAGTGTAATCGCCTTTTTGCAGCATTTTTGCAGCGCCAACCATCGTTTGTATAACGAGCTGCTGCGCTGTTTCTTCTGGTAAACCAAGCAATGTGCCAGCAGCTTGCATCGCCTCGGCCAGATAATACAAATACGCTGGACCGCTGCCAGACAAGCCGGTGACTGCATCCATCATCCGCTCTTCGACGACAGACAGAGTGCCCACCGCACCCAGCAGCACTTGTGAGAGCTGCCTGGCGCGATCAGTGCAGTACTGCCCATAGCTGACCGCCGTAGCCGACTCCAGCACCGCCATGCCAGTATTAGGCATCGCGCGCACGACTGATACTGGCAGACCTGCTGCCTGTTCCATCTGAGTGGTGGAAATGCCGGCTGCGACCGAAACGATGATATGTTCAGGGGTCAAAGAGTCCCTCACTGAATGCAGGAACTGTGTGACGTCCTTCGGTTTGACAGCAATTACCAGAACCTCATTTTCTGTGACTAACTGGCGGGCATCCACACCTGTAAAGCCCTGGATGCCGTAATTCTCTTGCAGTAACCGGATCTGCTGCTGATTGCTCCGATTAATCGCTGTGATGTTTTCCGGCGGCACTGCTTTTGTTGTGTGCCAACCACGGATTAAAGCTTCCGCGATATTTCCGGCGCCCGCAAGCAGGATCCTGGATGACTTCGACATCACTTCTGCCCCCTTGTCAATTCCTTGTTTGTCCTGATCCTCGACCAATGTATTTATAAGTGGTCATCTCTTTGAGCCCCATCGGTCCGCGTGCATGCATTTTTTGTGTACTGATCCCGATTTCTGCTCCAAAACCAAATTGGCTGCCGTCTGTAAAGCGAGTCGATGCGTTATGATAGACAGCCGCGGCGTCGACAGCCAGCAGAAATTGCTCTGCAGCCTGTGCGTCTTCCGTGACGATCGTTTCCGAATGCTTCGTTCCGTACCTGTCAATGTGCGCCAGTGCGCCCTGCAAGTCCTCGACCACTTTTATCGCTAAAATCAGATCGTTGTATTCGGTATTCCAGTCTTCCTCTGTTGCTTCCCCCACAGTAGTTACGATCTGGCGAATGCGGTCGCATCCACGCACCTCGACTCCCTTTTGCTGAAGAGTTGTAACCAGTTCCAGGATCCAGGACTCGGAGACGTCTTGATGAATCAGGACAGTCTCGGTAGCGTTGCACACTGAAGGGCGCTGCAGTTTGCCGTTCTCGATAATCTGTGAGGCCATTTGCAAATCAGCCGCACAGTCCACATAGACATGGCAGTTGCCAATCCCGGTTTCCACAACCGGCACCAGACTGCCCTGGACGATGCGCTGGATCAGGCTGGCACCACCACGAGGAATAACCAAATCTACCAATCCTTGCATGCGAATGATTTCATCAATTGCTTCGCGCTGCGTACTGGTCACGATTTGAATGCAATTAGTAGGAAAACCGCATTCCGACAGGCCTGCCTGCAATGCACTTACTAATGCAGTGTTGCTGTGCAGCGCTTCCTTTCCGCCGCGCAGCAGCACAGAATTCCCAGTTTTCAAACAAATACCAGCAGCATCAACCGTTACGTTCGGTCTTGATTCATAGATCATCGCTACCAAGCCGAAGGGTACTCGTCGTTTTTCTAACAGCAGGCCATTTGGCCGGACAAAGCGTTCTGTAATCTCCCCAATTGGGTCAGACATGTCTCTGAGCGCAAGCAATCCATCTGCCATCTCTTGGATTCGACCCGCCGTCAGCAGCAATCGATCAATCTTCGCTTCGCCCATCCCATTGTCCCGCGCTGCCTGAACATCCGTATGATTAGCCGAAAGGATTTGATCGGACTGCCTGACAATCTGCTGCGCCATCGCTGCTAATGTTCGATTTTTCTGTTCGGTGGATGCCAGCTGCAAATACTTCGCTGCGCTTTTCCCATCGACTGCCTGCTGTCTTACTTGCTCTTGAAGTCTCACAGCTGCGTCCCCTCCTTTATTGGTAAGAGCAGCAATAATCAGTAACTTGTCGTACTTTCAATTGAAATCGTGTTTTTGAAGGGACTGTGAAGCTCTGTCCACCGGAAATACTTTGCCATTCGGACTCTCCTGGCAGCAGCACATCCAGTTCACCTGACAGAATTTCCATTACTTCCTGTGAATCTGTCCCGAATTCATAATTGCCAGGGAGCATAATTCCTAAAGTCTTCCTGGTCCCATCTGCAAATTGCACCGTTCTGCTGGTCACATTGCCATCAAAGTAAACATTTGCTTCTCGCACTACTGTGACATTCTCAAAATAAGTAGCCATCTTCAGATACTCCCTTTCTTATAAGAACAGTTTAAATACTTGAAAGATGATCGCTGCAATACATGCTGATATCGGAATGGTAATGATCCACGAAAACACAATTTGCCCTGCTACACCCCATTTTACCGCGCGAAACCGGTGTGCGCTGCCTACACCCATAATGGATGACGAAATGATGTGGGTTGTGCTAACCGGAAGTTTCAGCATGGTTGCGGTGAAATTGGTTGCAATGGAACTTAAGTCGGCTGTAAATCCAGTGAGCGGCTCCAACTTGATGATTTTGGTGCCCACTGTTCGAATAATTCTCCATCCGCCAGATAAAGTGCCTAGCGCCATCGCCAGTGCGCATAACAGCTTCACCCATAGCGGAATATCCAATTTCGGTTGAATACCAGCTGCTACCAGAGCAAAAGCAATAATGCCCATCGATTTTTGCGCATCGTTTGTGCCGTGCCAGAATGCCTGAAGGCCGGCTGATATCCACTGCATTCGTCTAAACCAATGGTTCACCTTGCGCGGTGCGGTATTTGCGAACAGATACTTGAAGATAATCATTAAGATAAAACCGATTGCAAAAGCAGCAAAAGGCGAAATAATCAAACCTTGCAGGATGGTGGTAAATCCTTTTACATTGATGGCATGCCATCCGGCGGAAGAAATTACGGCACCCGTCAGCGCGCCAATCAAAGCATGGGATGAGGAACTGGGAATCCCTTTGGCCCATGTCATTAAATTCCAGCTGATCGCAGCGATGACCGCCGCCAAAACGACAATAACCCCATGGTGAATCTGCAAAGGATCGGCAATGCTGCCGCCAATCGTCTTCGCAACTCCGGTAAAGGTGTAAGCCCCGGCAAAATTCGCCACCGCCGCATAAATCACAGCTAGTCGTGGTGGAAGTGCTTTGGTCGAGACGGAAGTTGCGATGGCGTTTGCTGTATCATGAAAACCATTTGTAAAATCGAAGGCGAGTGCAAAAAGTACTGTTATAATCATCAGTGTCAACATGTATGTGGACTCTCCCTTAAGAATTCGTCATTACAACGGATTCCAGCAGGTCAGCGACATCTTCACACTTATCTGAGACTGACTCCAGCAGTTCATAGATTTCTTTATACTTAATCACGTCCAATGGGTTGGGCTCACCTGCAAACAACGATTTCATGGCTGCCCTGTACAGCTTGTCCCCTTCATTTTCCAACTCATTGATCCGCAGGACATGCGGGCGAATAGTACGAAAATCACGTTTTTTCAGCTTCCGCAAAGCCTCAGTCATCTCGGTGGTACACTCAACAATATTTGCAGTAAATGAAATGATTGGTGATGGAATATGCGTAATCATAAACAAGTCAAAGCGAGACGCACAAGCTTCGATCGCGTCTAATACATCGTCAATGGTAACTGCAATCTTGAAAATATCCTCGCGATCAATGGGCGTCATATAAGTTGCGTTTAGAAGATGAATAATATCGTGGGTCAGTTGATCCCCATGCTCTTCGATGATTTTAATGTTTTCAGCGAATTTCTCAGGATCATGTAAATCCCTCAACCCTTCACTAAACGACTTAGCAGCGATTTCAATATTTTCGGACGCCTGCACCATCAGTTCAAAAAAATCTCTTTTCTTGTTCATTAACATAAAAGTCCATTCGCCCCCCAGCTCATTTCTCTCTGTCTGTTAGGAGTTATAAAGATGTTGAATGTCAGCCGTTATTTCCTGTACATTCATGTCTTCCCCAAGCCCATAGGTTTTACGCACATTCCCATTTCCATCAATCAAATAAGTTTTCAGCGCATGGGTATAGGTGCCATTATCCGTGTTTTTTTCGATGGGTGGAAGTCCGAATCCATCCAATACCTGCTGGATTTGATCATTGGTGCCGCGCAAGAACATCCAGTTGGACGGATCTGCATGAAACTTCGCGCCATAATCATTTAACACTTGTAGTGTATCATGGGTTGGGTCAAATGTGATCGACATAAACAACACATTAGCCGCAGCGTTATTCTTTTTCTGCAGCTCAGCCATTACCTGGGACATTTTAAATGAAGTTAATGGACACTCGTCAGGACAAGTCGTATAGAAAAAGGTAACCAACCGAACTTTATGAGTTGAGTCAGAAAAATGTATATTCTGTCCTGTGGCTGAACTTGTCAGCGTAAAATCTGGTGCCCGCTCTATCACCGGCAGAATGGATCTGGCTTTGACAAATTGGGCGCTGATCACGCCGATAATCGCAAGCACCAGAATGCTCACAACTGCTTTATACCAATGGCGCTTGATCGCATTCATCTTGAACATACTCCCTTTCATCGCTTGATATCAAGATAAACCCGATCCTGACGAAAACGGGACCGGGTTTATCTGCATGCGAATGAATCCACTTTATTTCTTGTCGTTGTTTAACAGGCTGCTGGAGTAACGATAGATCAGGAGCAACAAGGCTGTGAAACAAAAGATACCCAAAGCAAACGTAATCAGTTCCATCCGTTATTTACCTCCCAGGCTCGCAATACTGCTTAACTTGGTTCCGCACCACGCAGCCATGTCGCCAAAATTCACAACATCAGTGATTAGCAGCATGATAATACTCGATGCGATCGTATAGAGCCAGACGTTCATGCAGATTGGAAAATAGGTTTTGAGTTTTTCACGCGTAATCCAGTTGACACGCACTAACAAAATGAAACTGAGGACAGTTAAAGCAAATTCAATAAGTGCAGGTCCCATATAGGCGGTTTGAATTTGAGAGTTTTGCTTGGATAATGCATCGATGATCCAATATTGCACATCGCCAATGATGAGATAAAGCGGCACTGCGAGAGCCATCGTCACATTGAATTTCCGCCACGATTTGGTCCGGAAAAAACGGCCGGCAAGCAAGAGTAAAAGGCCTGCCACAATCAGAGTCAGTGTATCCAGATAAGGTAAATCCTTCAATGCACGATCAGCCAGTGTAAACTGGTCATGTGACCACGACCTGAGATACACGTTGCAGGCTACTGCGGTTGCACTGAAAAACGTAAACGATACGGTGCCAAGAAATACTCCCATATTAGCTGCCTTGACTGTATCATGAGTAATCATGTGATGCGCATCTGCATGTCCGTGCTCTGCAGCATGTGAAGACATGTAAGTCCCTCCTAATCAAACAGTTTCAATTAAAATGCGTTGACCATAATTACCAACGAAATAATCGTTACGTAGTAAAGTGAGTATTTAAACAGTAGTTTGGCCCATTTCAGATCATCTTTGGCATTAAACCCTTGCAGCATCAAGACCAGATAGATGATACCCAGTACAACAGTGGTAATTAAGTATAAGATGCCTACTGAACGTGTTGCATAAAGAAGAATGGAAACAGGTACAAGCGCTGCCGTATAACGCAGCATTTGGCGTTTGGTTTCACGAAAACCGCGCACCACTGGCAGCATAGGGATGCCAGCCCTGCGATAATCATCTACCCGTCGTATAGCCAGCGCCAAAAAGTGCGGCGGCTGCCAGAGAAAAATGATCAGGAAGAATATCCAGGCAGTCAGATCGAGGTTATTGGCAACTGCCGCATAACCAATCAGCGGTGGCATTGAACCGGATAAGCCGCCGATGACAGTATTTAAAGAAGTAGTCCGTTTGGTCCAAGCCGTATAGATCCATACATAGATGAACAGACCCAAAAAGGCGAGCAATGAACTCAAAGGATTTACAACAAGCGCAAGCAGAAACAAACCAACCACGCCTACAGTAATTGCAAATATCAATACATGCGTGGGATTTAATCTGCCCTGTGCGAGTGCCCGGTCCTCTGTACGCTTCATGAACGGATCAATATCACGGTCAATATAGTTATTTAAAGCTGATCCCGATGCAATAACGAGTGTTGTGCCCAGTATCGTCGCGAGCCAAATCCAAGAGGAGACGGTCACATTAGTTGCCCGCTGCGCCAACATCATGCTGGCTACTGTCGTAAGCAAATTGCCAAACACGATCCCAAACTTGCTGACTGTAATATACTCTTTCCACATAGGGCGGTCGGAGCGGTATTCCGCACTGCTATGCACAGACTCTGCTGTTTGTTCCTGCACTGCACCATTTGCAATTACATCTTCCATTTGTCCAGCCCTCCTTTTGTGCCAATAGTTCATGCTGATGTTAGATCTTGGACGGTTCCAAACGGGATGGAAACGATTGTTCCGCCAAATGTTCCGACTTGATCTGGGCTAACGCAGACTGCGCCAGTTTTACTCTCGTGCTCATATACACCGATACCATCAAGAGCACCGTGGAAACCAGCCAATGAGCAGTGGTTACCGCTAAAGCGAGCGCAGTAGCCAGCGACGCAAATCCGAGACCCATTTGCACAAGCACTGCGCAGGCGAGTATTGCCGCGGGCCAAAGTAAGATTCGTTTGCGCAAACACATAAAAAATAGTAAAACCACAAAAACCGTCACAATTACAGCGAGCAGGATATGTCCCTGCAGCAGAGCGGTCGATGTAAATTTGGAAGGAATATCCGTTTCATGGTGGCTGGACAAGTAAGCGGTCTGGCCGAAATACGCCTCTCCTGCTCCTGAATGCCGGAAGAAACCGCCGTACACCACTTGCAGAAAAATCACTCCGCATGTGGCCCAGATGGGCTTCCTGAGCTCAAGCATCTGCCCCAACCGCTGGGGCAATGTCTCAAGTTTCGGCATACAGACAGCTGTCCAAACTGCGTAAGTGGACAGCAGCAGCATACTGTTCGCTACGTCAATTGTTGTGAACCAACCTGGCAAAACAAATTTTACAATAACAGCTCCAAGCACAATCTGTCCGATCAAGAACAATACCGCAAAACCTGCAAGAAAGGGGACCCAGCGGTGAGCCGACTTCCGCCTGTGCCAGGCCTCAAAAACGGTCACAAGTATCAGCACGGACAAGAGTGATGTAGCAAACCGATGACAATATTCGAGCAGCTCCAGCCCTTGCATTGGCGGCAGTAAACTGCCGTTGCAGCGCGGCCAATCGGGACAAGCAAAACCCGCATTCAGTCCGACGACCAATCCGCCGAGCAGCATATCCAGGATAATGGCTAACGCTGTGAAAAAAGGTAATCGGTATCCCACCAGGATCCCTCCTCTCAGTTAAAAGATTTGTTCGCTGTGAACAGGCGTATCTGATTATGAGTTAACCGAGTGCGGCTTCGGCGTAGGTCCATTTGGAGCGCCGAACTCGTAAGGTGCTGCTGTGACAACCGGAATTTCATCGAAATTGTGGTGCGGCGGAGGCGAAGAAGTTTTCCACTCCAGCGTTTGTGCATCCACCCAAGGATTGTCGCCCACTTTGACTCCTTTAAAAGCGGAATGCACTAAATTGACCACCATCAAAATCACACCGACAGAAATGATATAAGAACCGATAGTAGACAGTTCGTTTAGCCCTTGCAAGGCTGGATCGTAGGTATAGACACGACGCGGCATGCCTGCCAGACCCATGAAGTGCATCGGGAAGAAGGTGAGATTCGTACCAATGAAGTAAAACCAGAACATGACGACACCGAGTTTTTCGTTGTACATGCGTCCAGTGACCTTCGGAAACCAGTAGAACAGTCCGGCCAGGATTGCCATCATGCTGCCGCCAAATACCACATAATGGAAGTGTGCCACAACGAAGTAAGTATCATGCGCGCCCAGGTCAATTGGTACAGCAGCAAGGAAGATCCCGCTGAGACCACCAATTGTGAACAACCCCATGAATCCAAGGGTACAAAGCAGCATTGGCGTCTTGTAGGAAATCGAACCTTTCCACAAGGTAGCCAGCCAGTTAAACATTTTAATGGAAGACGGCACTGCGATAATCATCGTCGAAATCATGAACGGCACTCCGCTGCCGATTGCCATCCCTGCAACGAACATATGGTGCGCCCAAACGAAAAATCCTAAGAAAGCAATCGCGCAGCTGGAGTAGGCAATCGCTTTGTAACCGAAAATCGGTTTGCGGGCGAATACTGGAATGATTTCAGACACAATTCCCATCGCCGGCAGAATCAACACATACACGGCTGGGTGTGAATAGAACCAGAACAGATGCTGATACAACATCGGATCGCCGCCAAACTGCGGGTTGAAGAAGACAGTTCCCCAGTGGCGATCTGCTAACAATGTGGTCACCGCTCCAGACAGAGCAGGCACCCCAAACACTTGGATAAACGAAGTGGCAAGCAGTGACCAGACCAGCAACGGCATGCGGTTCAATGTCATGCCGGGAGCCCTCATGCAGAACACGGTCACAATTACGTTAATGGCACCCAGGATGGAAGACAAACCGTTAACGTGCAGCGACAGGATCCAGGCGTCAATTCCGCCTCCTGGAGACTGAACGCTAAACGGAGGATAGGAAGTCCAGCCAGCGTCCGGGATGTTGCCCATAAACAAACTGGCGACCAGCATGATGCCGCTGAGCAAAAACAGCCAGTAGCTAAGCGCGTTCATGCGCGGAAATGCCATGTCGCGCGCGCCGATTTGAATCGGCACCAGGTAGTTGCCGAAGAATCCGGTCAACATCGGAATTACAAACAGAAACACCATGATTGTTCCATGCACAGTAAAGAGCTGGTTAAATGCGTCTGGCGTAATTTGCGAAACAGGACCCGGCGTGAGCAGTTTAGTCCGGATGCCCAGCGCTGCACTTCCTCCTATCAGGAAGAAAATGAGCGCTGTTACGCCATACATAATACCGATTTTTTTATGATCGACAGTGAATATCCACTGACCCAGCGTGGATCGACGGAATCTTGGAAACATGGATGTCATCCACTCCTATGTTTATTTTAGTGACTGGATGTAAGCGACTAAGTCGTTCACATCTGAATCGCTCATCTGCGTTTGCGGCATGATTGGAGAATATCCTTTGACCACTTTTGCAGTAGGCGATTGGATGGATTCTTTCAGATAAGCAGGGTCTGCTGTCACAGTTTTGCCGTCAGACAAAGGCACTTGCGTGCCAGCCAATCCCTTCCAGCTTGGACCCGCTTTTTGCGTGTTATCAATAGCGTGGCAGGACAAACATCCAAATTGTGTCGCCAATTTCTGTCCATTGGTCGCATCGCCTAGTGGAGCCGAACCAGTCTGTTTGGCTTGCTGGGCTTTGAGCTGATCCGCCTGCGCTTTCGAAGCCGCTGCTTTTGCCTGGCCATCAAGCCACGACTGATAATCAGCGGGACTCAGCACCTGCACAGTTGAAACCATTTGCGAGTGCAGGACTCCGCAGTACTCGGCACAGCGAAGCGGGTACGTCCCTATGTCAGTGTCAGTTACATTCACCCAGACTCGGGTCTCACGTCCTGGCACGGCGTCCTGCTTCACCCGGAATTGCGGCACCCAGAAGTCATGAATGACGTCACCTGATGTAATCTTGAACAAGACATTTTGCCCCGCAGGAATCCGCAGCGGTTCGCTGCCCTGCGTATCTACACCGTTGGGATATTTGAATTCCCACGACCATTCGTGTCCAATTACCTGGATTACAATGGCGTTAGAAGGCGGGGTTTGTGCTGCTTGTACAAGAGGAACGCAAAAATAACCGATAACGACAAGTATAAGTGCAGGAACGAGCGTCCATAACACCTCAAGTTTCGTGTTCCCATGATAATCCAACCCCTGCTGTTCTGCATGCGTCCTTCTGTAGCGAATAATATAATACACCAGGAGTCCTTCAACCAGAATAAAAACGATTCCCGTAATCGCCAGTATCCAGTAAAACATTGCATCAATTTGTCTACCAAGTTCTGTGATCGGTTGGGTTAACCAATGTATCACATTTTCTCCTCCCCACTACTTTCGTACAAAAAACGTCATCTAAGTATATCTGTTGCTGGACGACCTTATAATCCCTCCCCATTATATGACTTTCTAGTCAGTGATTTCTATCATATCTGTGTCGATTCTACAACATTTTAACAGACAAGGTTATGTCTCGTCCCCTCCTACACGAAATAAAAGAGATGAGCTGTCAAACTCATCTCATATCCTAGCAAAAACCTTTCAATCTCATTTTCTCGCACCGCAATTACTGCTTGGGCTTAATCGGCTCCAGAGGTTTCGCATTGCCGAACACAGGCTTTGGACCCTCTACTGGTGCGGCCCAGCGCGCGGCGTTGGTAATGACTCTGCGAATCTCAGGATTGTAGTAAGTGGGGAACGTCTCATGGCCAGGCCGGAAATAAAAAATCTTGCCCTGTCCCCGGTGATAGGTGCAGCCGCTGCGGAAAACTTCTCCTCCCTCAAACCAGCTGACAAAAATCAAGCCATCCGGCTGCGGAATGTCAAATCGTTCGCCATACATTTCTTCCCGGTCTAACTCAATGTATTGACCAATCCCCGCTGCGATTGGATGACCCGGTTCGACCACCCACAACCGTTCTTTTTCATTCGCTTCACGCCATTTTAAATCACACGTTGTCCCCATCAGCTTCTTAAATATTTTGGAAAAGTGGCCTGAGTGCAGTACAATTAATCCCATGCCGCCCAGCACTCGTTTATGTACCCGCTCCACAACTTCGTCTGCGACATCGCCGTGCGCCATATGGCCCCACCAGATTAATACATCGGTAGCCTCCAGCGTTTCCTGCGACAAGCCGTGTTCCGGTTCATCCAGCGTCGCTGTTCGTACGGCAAAGTCGTCTGCAGAAAACGCTTCCGCAATTGCGGCATGAATGCCATTCGGATACACAGCCGCTACTTTTTCATGACGCTTCTCATGTCGATATTCATTCCACACAGTAACCCTTATTGAACTTGACAAAGTGATCCCATCCTTCCTTATTTAACTCCTGAATAACAACCTCAATGATTGCAACGTACTCCGGATAAATACAATCCTCAAATCACATGTTATGTACATCTGCAGTAGTTCAGAACAAAGGAGGCAGAGCCATGAATCAAATCGATCAACCTGCTGAACGCGAACATGCCAGCGGCAGCGAAGATGACGAGCCCACAATTGCGACCGGCATTCATGAATCAGATGAACTGAATCGTCCCGCTACTCGAGCAGAAATCAGACGAGACGAGACTACTGTCGTCACGCAGTTAACGTTTGACGAAGTGGACGCGACTTAATTATACCTGATTTGAACAGGACAAGACCACAATAAAAACCCTATCGAATATCGATAGGGTTTTCGAGCTTGTTGTAGTTTCCCACCAACGCCGTGAAGCCACTGTTTCAAAACCCGCTCTCGCAGGTGGGCATCTCATGCTGGTTATCCATCTTCCCATTCGTCCGAAAACGGAGGTGGGCATGATGTAGGCCATCAGTTCGGATTCCCTAGAAACATGTAAGGTTTAAAACAGAATACGACTTGCACGCACGCAGTAGGAGCGTCTTTTGTAGTTCTTACGATACTATAATTCTACCCATTCGTCGAGCCTGTAATTCATGGATGGCAAAAGTTGCCGCCACCCGAACACTCTGGGCTTCTGTGCATAGTCTACTATAGGGACCTGACCTGCAGGCACATGACCTGCCCGAGATAGTCAGGATCGATGAGGAGGGTAACCTTGCCATGTGTGGAATCGCAGGCTGGATTGATTGGGAAGCCGATTTGACTACGCAGCGCCCTATCCTGGAGGCAATGAGGGATACGTTAGCACAGCGCGGTCCAGACGATGCTGGAATTTGGACTTCTCGCAGTGCCGCTTTTGTCCATCGACGTTTGGTGGTGATTGACCCCGCCGGCGGTACACAACCGATGGTCCGGCGGTATGGGGATCGAAACTATGTGATTGTGTATAACGGAGAACTTTATAATACAGCTGAATTGCGCCAGGACTTGGAACTGGCAGGACATACATTCAGAGGCCACTCCGATACTGAAGTTTTATTAGCGTCTTATGCACAGTGGGGGCCTTCATGTGTGGAACGATTTAACGGGATTTTCGCGTTTTCCATTTGGGATGAATACAATCAAACCCTGTTTATGGCGCGCGACAGATTAGGGGTTAAGCCGCTTTTTTACACGCAAAATGGGGGCCGTTTCCTGTTCGGGTCGGAACTGAAGACGCTGCTTGCTCATCCTTCAGTTCAACCGGAAATTGATCTGGAGGGATTGTCGGAAATCTTTATCATCGGACCGGCCAGAACCCCTGGCCACGGAGTGTTCCGCGGCGTGGCCGAATTGAAGCCAGGTCACTGGCTGCTGCTGACCCGGCAAAAAATGCAAACCGCCCCTTATTGGACGTTGATTAGTGAACCTCACACAGATGATTTCGACACCACAGTGGAGCAAGTTCGCTTTCTCCTGCAAGATGCAATTACCCGGCAGCTGGTTTCCGATGTGCCCGTATGCACCATGCTGTCAGGCGGACTGGATTCCAGCGCCATCAGCGCTTTTGCAGCCATAGCGTTGACAGATCAACGACTTGGCACGCTAGAAACATACTCAGTGGATTATCTGGATAATGATATCCATTTTCACACCAACCAATTTCAGCCCAATTCGGACGCACCTTATGCCAAACTGATGACAGAGTTTCTGCAGTCAAATCATCACAAAGTCGAAATTGACACGCCCGAATTGGTTGAGGCATTGAAAACCGCCGTGGTGGCACGAGATCTGCCTGGGATGACTGATGTCGACAGTTCCCTTTTGCTGTTCTGCAGGGCCATAAAACGTGACGCAACAGTGGCGTTGTCCGGGGAATGCGCTGACGAGGTATTCGGCGGCTATCCCTGGTTTCATCGGGAGGAGTTGGTGAATGCCCCCACTTTCCCTTGGTCACGCATGACACATATACGTACCGGGGTGCTTTCCAAACAACTGCTGGCCCAAATGAATGCGGACGATTATTTGGCGGAACGTTATCAGCAAGCACTGGCAGAAGTCCCTGCGCTGCCTGGGGAAAATGCACATGACGCCCGCATGCGAGAGCTGTTTTATCTGAATCTAACCCGGTGGATGCCTGTGCTGTTGGATCGCAAAGATCGGATGAGCATGGCGGTTGGACTCGAAGTACGGGTACCCTTTTGTGACCACCGCATAGTGGATTACGTTTGGAATGTGCCGTGGTCAATGAAGAGCTGCGACGGCAGGGAAAAGGGGCTGCTGCGCCGCGCGCTCCAAGGTGTATTGCCAGATGAGATCGTCGCACGTCGTAAAAGCCCCTATCCCAAAACGCATAATCCAGCTTACCTCTCCGCCTGCCGCAATTGGCTGCTGGAGATTCTCGACGATCGTACGTCACCGCTGCTGCCGCTTGTGGACGAGGCTGCCATCCGGAAGCTGGCTCAAGACAGCCACACGAGCGTTGATCTGCCATGGTTTGGTCAGTTGATGAACCTGCCGCAGCTATTCGCATATCTGGCCCAAGTCGATACTTGGCTGCGGACTTACAAAGTAGTCATTCGTTAACGGCACCTGGTTAACGCATTTGCAGTATGTACGACAGCGGGATCGCCAGGATGGAAGT
>JAQBPP010000235.1 GCA_028287455.1 Bacilli bacterium
ATCTTTGACGCCGCAATTTGTGCTGAATCTGGGACAACAAACGTTTTGGGTGGTGGTGAAACTTTGCGCACCTGTTCTACTGATTGGACTGGCCGTTGGTTTATTGGTTAGCATTTTTCAGGCTACCACACAAATCCAGGAGCAGTCGCTGGCATTTGTGCCGAAGATTCTTGCTGTGATCGTATCGCTGTTGATTTTCGGTCCGTTTATGCTGACGACGCTGTTAGATTTCACCCAATCGATTTTAGGCAACCTATCGAGTTACGTGAGGTGATGCTAACCAATGGTATTGCCTTTTACGATTGATCAACTGACAGCTTTTGCATTTGTTTTGATCCGCATCAGTAGTTTTCTAATGGTGGCGCCTTTTTTTGCAGTTCGTGGTGTACCGCAGACGTTTAAAATTGGACTTGCCTTCTTTATCAGCCTGATCGTCTATGTATCTACAGCCTCTTACAGTCTCACAGGCATCACGCAAGATCTAGGCCAGTTTGTTTTTTTTGCTTTAAAAGAAGCGATCACAGGGTTGCTGCTAGGTTATATAGTATCTGCTATTTATTTGACAGTACAGGCGGCCAGTCAAATTATCGATATGCAAATCGGGTTTTCCATGGTCAATGTAATTGACCCTCAAAATGGATTCCAAACTCCAGTGATCGGCAGCGTATTGAACTTCCTGTTTTTACTATTGTTTATCGGTATGGATGGGCCTTCCCTGCTGGTAACAGGTTTGCTGCAAAGCTATACTTTCATTCCTATAGGACACTTCTCGATGAGTGGATCAGTGCTGGAAATTGTGGTTAAGTCAGTATCAGTTTTGTTCCTTTTGTCTGTCAAACTTGCGATGCCTGTGGTAGCAGCCCTGTTTCTCACCGATGTCGCGTTTGCCATTCTGTCTCGTGTCGTTCCGCAAATGAACATTTATATGGTAGGAATGCCGCTCAAATTCCTGGTTGGCTTTGTTACATTGATACTTGTTATACCAGCCTTGATGTTACTGTTTCAATCGGTTTTTCATTACGGCTTTGAAGCGATGGATTCCTTGTTGAAAGTTATCGGAGGAGCCACATGATTTTACTGAATTTACAGCTGTTTGCCGGCGAAAAATCGGAATTAGCGACAGCGAAAAAGCGGCAGGAAGCTCGTGAGAAGGGTCAAATCGTCAAAAGCGCTGAGCTTAGTTCAGCTCTTACATTTCTCGCTGCGGTTGGAGTACTCAAGATTGGTTCCAGCTATTTTACATCTTCATTCTTATCGGTAATGAAAGGTGCTTTCACTACGCAGTTGTCTGTTCAATTAACACCAGCCAATGTGCACCAGCTGTTTGGGCGAGTGATTCTACAAATTACCATGATTGTCTTGCCGATTATGGCTGCAATTCTGATTGCTGGAGTCGCATCAAATGCACTCCAAACGCGAGGATTAATTACGCTTCATCCTTTGCTGCCAGATCTGGATCGAATCAATCCGCTGAAAGGCTTTAGCAGGATATTCTCTCTACGATCGTTAGTGGAGCTGGTCAAGTCGCTCCTGAAGCTGACGATTGTCGGGTTGGTCATATATACGTCACTTAATTCACAGGTTCAAAATTTTGACCAGTTACTGAATATGGAGCCGATCGCCATTTTAAATTCGATTGGCAGCATGATTTTCAGTATCTTGTGGAAGGTCTGCTTATGCCTCCTTGCTTTAGGTCTGTTTGATTACTTTTATCAGCGCTTTGATTATGAGAAAAACCTGAAAATGTCGAAGCAAGAAATCAAAGATGAATATAAAACGACAGAGGGAAATCCGTTAATTAAAAACAAGATCAAAGAGAAACAACGTGCCTTGGCAATGCGTCGGATGATGCAGGATGTGCCCAAAGCGGATGTGGTCATCACTAACCCTACCCATTTCGCGATCGCCATCAAATATGACGTAGGCAAAATGGATGCGCCCATTGTAGTGGCCAAAGGGCGTAATGATGTGGCGCTGCGGATTAAAGAACTGGCCAGGGAACATGGAATTGTACAGGTGGAAAACCGTCCACTCGCACAAAGTCTCTATCGGTTGGTGGAAATCGGCGAGCAGGTTCCTGCAGAGTTTTTCCAAGCGGTTGCTGAAGTTCTGGCCTATGTGTACCGCATTAAGCGGCGTAGTTAAATCCATCATGTGATCAAATTCAAGCGTTTCGGGAAAGGAGGTAGACTGATGAAGGCTTCAGACTTCGGGATTATACTTGGGGTTATCGGTATCGTAGCGATGTTAGTCATCCCACTGCCTACATGGCTGCTCGATTTTTTATTGATCCTGAACTTATGTATTTCGCTGACAATTTTATTAATAGCGATGAATACAACTGAAACTCTTCAATTCTCTGTCTTCCCATCCCTGCTGCTATTAACTACATTATACAGGTTGGCCTTGAACGTCTCCTCGACCCGGTTGATTTTAGGAAACAACGGTCAAGCAGGTAATGTAATTGCTGCATTTGGAAGTTTTGTCATCGGCGCGAATCCGGTCGTAGGATTCATTGTTTTTATGATTCTGGCCATTATCCAATTTATCGTTATTACCAAAGGGGCGGAACGCGTTGCTGAAGTAGCAGCACGTTTTACGCTGGATGCTATGCCGGGCAAACAAATGTCGATCGATGCGGATTTGAATGCGGGCATGATCACTGAATCGGAAGCGCGCGGACGCAGAAAAGCAGTTGAGCAATCAGCAGACTTTTATGGCGCGATGGATGGAGCAAGCAAATTTGTCAAAGGGGATGCAATCGCTTCTATTATTATTGTGGCCGTCAATATTATCGGCGGCTTTATTATCGGCGCTATGAAGGGAAACGCTAATTTAACAGCTACTCTGAATCAATATACGCTGCTCTCAGTAGGTGATGGGTTGGTGAGCCAAATTCCAGCGCTGCTGATCTCCACTGCCACGGGTATCATTGTGACACGCGCGGCCTCCGAGAGCAATCTAAGCCATGAAGTACTAAGACAAATTTCCGCATATCCCAAAATGTTTTATATTGTTGCGGGAACGATTGTATTGCTGGGCTTGTTTACTCCAATTCCACTTTGGAAAGTTTTGCCTATTGCGATTCTGCTGATTTTTGCTGGTTATCGGATCAATTCATCCCAACTCGTGAAATCGAAACAGGAGCTGGAAACCGTTCAGCAGCAGAAACAAGCTGATGTCCGCAATCCTGAGAGTGTAACCACGCTGACTCATGTGGATCCGATCGAATTCGAATTCGGTTATGCGCTGATTCCTCTGGCTGATGTGGCGCAGGGCGGTGATCTGCTCGACCGCGTGATTATGATTCGCAGACAAATTGCTCTCGAATATGGACTAGTAGTTCCAGTTATTCGCATCCGTGATAATATTCAAATTCGTCCAAATGAATATGTGATCAAAATCAGAGGAAATCAGGTGGCAAGAGGCGAATTGCTTCTCGATCACTATTTGTCCATGAGCCCCGGAGTGGAAGATCAGACGATCACAGGGATCGTTACAATTGAGCCTGCGTTTGGTTTACCTGCCCTCTGGATCTCCGAGGCAATGCGCGAAAAAGCAGAGTTTGCCGGTTACACAGTGGTAGACCCGCCTTCAGTCGTAGCAACGCATCTGACGGAAGTGATCAAAAAACATGCGCATGAACTGCTTGGCAGACAAGAGACGAAGAGCTTAATTGACTCTTTGCGCACGAATTACGCCTCATTGGTAGACGAAATTATGCCCGCAATGTTTTCAATCGGTGAGGTTCAAAAAGTTTTGGTTAATTTACTAAAGGAAAGAGTGTCCATCCGTGATCTGGTTACCATTTTGGAAACTATGGCTGACTATCAATCGTATACGAAGGATCCGGAGCTGCTTACCGAATATGTTCGTGCTGCTTTGGGAAGACAGATTTCTGCACAATACAAGACTACGGATGAGACAATGAAAGTCATCACGCTTTCGCCGCATCTGGAGAAGCTCATGATGGAAAATATCCAAAATTCCGATCAGGGTGCTTATCTCACTTTGGATCCCAAAATATCTCAGCAGATTTATCAGTCGCTGTCAGAGCAAGTGCAATCTGTCTCTGCATCAGGAGCAATGCCGGTTCTGTTAACTTCACCATCCGTACGCATGCACATGAGGCGACTGATAGAGCGCGTGCTGCCTGATGTGGCTGTCTTATCTTATAACGAAATTGATTCCAATGTTGAAGTTTCCAGTGGAGGAGTAGTGAGTGTCTAGTGTTAGTAAAACGATACTTAGTAGACGATATGCCGGAAGCGCTGTCGAAGATTCGGCAAGACCTGGGGAAGGACGCAATTATTTTAAGTTCCAAGCGAGTACGTGCTGCCGGCTTCACCGGTTTATTAGGCCGTAAGAAAATGGAAGTGATCGCAGCGTTAAATGAAGTATCGAAACCTGCTGGACAGGACGTTCACGATCTTCGTCGTCCTTCCGTGCTCGCTGCTCAGGAAGTAAGCAGCGCAGCCGCACCAGTGACGTCGGCCGGTCAACAAGCCTACAAACAAACTCCGAAGCCTGCTTCAGCATTTGCCATCGGATCTGAGCCGCTAACACAGACGCACCAGCACGAACGAAAGATTGCCTCTGGAAGCCCGGTGAATGTAAAACCTGTTGAACTGCCGCCGGAACTTGTGAGTTTGAATGTTGATTTGATTAAGGAGATGCGTGAAATCAAGAGCATGCTGTCCAGGATGACTGTGAAAAATGCAGGGGACATGTGGGAAATGCTTGCAACTCGATTGAAGAATCAGGATATCGACGAAAAGATCGCCGAACAGTTAATTGCCAGAATTACAACCAGTCAGCAGCAGCTCCCTGCCACGACGCTAGAATTATTGGATCTTGCGTTGGCTGCTTTGCGCGAAGACCTTGAAGCTGAGCTTGCCCCGCGGGGAATTGCACCGACGAGCAAACTCGTTTCATTTGTTGGACCAACAGGAGTCGGTAAAACGACAACGATAGCTAAAATTGCTGCGGATCACGTATTACGCCAAGGGCGGTCGGTAGCGCTGCTTACCACTGACACCTACCGGATTGCGGCAGTCGAGCAGTTGCGTACATATGCCAATCTGTTAAATGTGCCGCTCCAGGTCATTTATGGAGAGGACGATTTAAGAGAAGCGCTCGCAAAATTCTCTGATTACGATCTGATTTTAATGGATTCGGCAGGACGCAATTATGGGAACAGGCATTTTGTTGATGAAGTGAAAGGTTTTCTGGAAAAAGCGTGCCCAGACGAAACTTATCTCGTCCTATCGCTCACTGCACGCACAAGTGTTTTAAGAAAAATTGTAGACAACTTTTCCAGTCTCAAGGTAGATCGACTCTTGTTTACAAAATTAGATGAAACAGACACTGTTGGTGCGATCTATAGTCTGGCGATGGAGTATAAACTTGGACTTTCTTATGTAACCATAGGTCAAAATGTTCCAGATGATATCCAAATTCTGGCGCCTGAAGAAATCGCGAAATTGATTGTAGGGGAGAAGCTAAATGTTTGATCAGGCCCAAGGTTTACGATCAATGGTAGGCTCCTCTCAGGGAAACGAACGTTTAACCCGGGTGATTGCCATCTCCAGCGGCAAGGGAGGAGTTGGCAAATCCAATTTCACGTTGAATTTTGCACTGGGACTTTCTGCGGCTGGCAAACGAGTCGTCATTATTGATGCCGATGTCGGTTTTGCAAATATAGATGTATTAATGGGTGTAACAGCCAAATATAGTCTGCAGGATTTAATGCTGCGCAAGGCAGTGATCTGGGAGATTTTGCAAAAAGGTCCAGGTGACTTGCAGTTTATTGCAGGAGGCTCAGGATTAGCCGATTTGCTTACTTTGAGTCAGGAAGATTTAAATTATCTGATGCAGCAATTGGGACAACTCCACGGGTATGCGGATTACGTGTTGATCGACACTGGTGCAGGATTAAATGCACAGACACTGCGGCTGATCCTGTCGGCTGATGAATTATTCGTAGTCAGCACGCCCGAGCCAACTTCTATTACAGACGCCTATGCATTAATCAAGCTAGTTGCGCTGCGAGGGTTGGGCAACCGGGTCAAACTGGTGGTGAATCGATCCAGCTCTAACTTAGAAGGGCAGGAGACGGCTGAGAAACTCAGATTGGTAGCGAGTCGTTTTCTGCAACTGGATTTGCCAGTGCTCGGGTATATGCCTGATGACTTGCATGTGAGTAAAGCAGTGAAATCACAGCAGCCATTTTACTTGCTTTACCCTGAATCAGATGCTTCCCGCAGTATCAACCGAATGGTTCAACACTTGCTCCATTCCCAAGAGGTACCAAGCCAGCAAGAATTCGGAATGAAATCCTTTTTAAACCGAATGATGGCGTTGTTCAAATAAGGCAGTTCGCCGTTAGTGAAGTAGGAAAAGGAAGTGAGACCCATCCGATGGAAAAAATTCGTGTATTGGTAGTGGATGATTCTGCGTTGATGCGTTTGTTGATCCGCGATATCCTACAGCGGGACGCAGCGATTCAAGTAGTGGGAATTGCCAAAAATGGGGCAGAAGCATTGGAAGTCATTCCTCACCTTCACCCGGATGTGGTCACGCTTGACATTGAGATGCCTGTGTCAAATGGTTTGCAAACCCTGCCACTCATACTTGAGCAGTACGGACTTCCAGTCATCATGCTAAGCTCCCTCACTTCAGCAGGAGCACGTGAAACGATCACCGCGCTGGAGCTTGGGGCATTTGATTTCGTCGCCAAGCCATCAGGACATATTTCGCTTGATGTGGATCAAGTAGCTGAGGACTTGACTGCCAAAGTGAAGGCGGCTGCAGCTCACAAACAGAAGTCCCCTTACGCAGCCAGCCCATTGCAGAGAATCCCGCGAAAAACAAATGATTACGCGTGGAAGGATCACACACATAACGATGACGTACGCACTTCGTCTTCAATGCTTAGTCCACTTGCATCGCCAGGCCATGTCCGGACATTGATCGCCATCGGCGCTTCCACTGGTGGACCGCGTGCTTTGCAGCACCTACTGCAGCATTTGCCTGGGAACTTGCCAGCTGCCATTGTGATCGTACAGCACATGCCGCCCGGATTTACCCGGTCACTGGCAGAACGGCTGAATCACCTTTGTGCGTTAAACGTAGTGGAAGCAGTGGATGGCCAGCAGATCCGGGAAGGACACGTTTACATTGCGCCTGGCAACTTTCATATGGAAGTGAAGGAATCTGAATCTCATTACCGAATTCATTTGCATCAAGCCGCAGCTGTCAACGGCCATCGGCCTGCTGTTGATGTGTTGTTTCAATCGGTTGCAGCTGCCGTCGACCTGCCGCTCTTGGCGGTGATCCTCACCGGTATGGGCAGGGATGGCACTGAGGGAATGGAATTGATTAAACAGCGCGGCGGCCGCACGATCGCGGAAGCAGAAGAATCTTGCATCGTTTATGGAATGCCGCGCGCCGCCATTGAAAAGGGTTGTGTGGATGAGGTTAGGCCGCTGGCCCTAATCGCAGATGCACTTGTGAGTCACTTACTGTAGGGGGTGTTCTTGATGGACACAAGCAGCTACATGGAACTGTTTTTTGAGGAGTCCAAAGAACATCTGCTGGCCATAGGCCAGTGCCTGCTCGCGTTGGAACAATCGGGCAGCGATCTTAACGTGTTAAACAAGTTGTTTCGGTCTGCGCATACCTTAAAAGGCATGGCGGGGGCGATGGGCTTTGAGAACATGGCGCATATGACCCACGAAATGGAGAATGCGCTGGACTTGATGCGCAGCGCGAAACTCTTTGTTACTGCTGATGTGATGGATTTGCTGTTTCAATGCGTGGATTTGCTGGAAGAAATGCTGCGGCAAATCGGTGAATCCGGTACTGATTCCTCTGTTAGTGCTCAGCATCAGCTGTCCAAGCTGCAGGCTTTGGTAAGCGGTGCTGCAGTCCCCCTGGAGGAACCCCAAGCCGCACGAGCAGCGATGAACTATGCGCAAATTGACCCGGCCTCCCTTGATCAGTACGAAACTACGATTCTGCAGCAGGCGATTCAAATGGGCCTGGCCGCCTATCTGGTCGAAGTCAGGCTTG
>JAQBPP010000244.1 GCA_028287455.1 Bacilli bacterium
GTCAAATCCTCATCGATTGCAGCTAGGTACTCTTCCACTTGCTCTTGGTGTATTCGCAAATGACTAACAGAACTAGCGAGGTCGTCCATCACAGAAATAAGTTCGTGGAGCACCCGACCTTCTGGGGAGGACTCCAAGATATTGAGCCCCTCTGCAAGTCCTTTTACATAAGCAATTCGCTCTGTTATCCGTTTCATACTGTTTGGTTTCCCCCATTTCCAAGAGCAATTCAAAATGTTCTCTTCCAGCATCTAGTATTTGCCACTAGCAGCGAAATCTATTCCCAAACCTGCGCAAAACAAAAACACTACCGCCTGTGTATGCAGCGTATACACAGGCGGTAGTGTTCTCTTGTAAGTTAACGTATGGTGGATTATGCTCTGCTGATGTAATCGCCGGAACGAGTGTCGATCAACAGGTGGTCTCCAACATTAATAAACAAAGGCACCTGCACCATATAGCCAGTTTCCGTTTTGGCAGGCTTGGAACCCCCGGTTGCTGTATCGCCGCGAATACCAGGATCGGTTTCGACCACTTCCAGCTCGACAGTATTGGGCAATTCCACGCCAATTGCTGCGTTTTCATGAATCACTACATAACAATTCATGTTTTCTTTTAAAAAGTTGAGTTCATATTCCATCATTCCAGCTGGAATCTCCAACTGTTCGAACGTTTCCGTATCCATAAAAGTGTACATATCTCCACTGCTGAATAAGTATTGCATTTCTCGTGTCTCAATTCGAGCAGGTTGTACCTTCTCCCCTGCGCGGAACGTCATTTCACGTACTGCACCTGTTTTTATATTCTTCAGTTTGGTGCGGACAAATGCAGCCCCTTTACCAGGCTTCACATGCATAAATTCGATTACCTTCCAGATACCTCCCTCATACTCAAAGGTTGTCCCTGGACGTAAATCATTGCTGGAAATCATTAGAATTGGCCCCTCCTAAAGTACAATCAGTTCTTTTGGCGAATGGGTTAGAATTTCAATTCCATCGCCTGTAATCAGCACGTCATCTTCTATGCGAACCCCGCCAAAATCAGCCACGTAGATGCCCGGTTCTACAGTAACCACCATACCTGGTACCAGCAGATCTTCCGATGCTGCTGACAAGCGCGGACCCTCGTGAATGGCCAGACCGATTCCATGGCCCAAACTGTGACCGAATTGGCCGTCATAGCCTGCCGATTTTATGACATCGCGCGCTAATGCATCCGCTTGTTTGCCGGTGAGTCCCGCACGAAGGTTTTCTAGTGCACGCAATTGCGCTTCCAACACGATAGAATAGATTTTGTTCTGCTGAACACTTGGGCCAGGTCCCAGGACAACCGTTCGCGTGATATCTGAACAGTATCCTCGGTAGTAAGCACCGAAATCGAGCGTCACAAAATCTCCTTTCATAAGCACCTTATCAGATGCAACTCCATGTGGCAAGCTTGACCTGTGGCCTGAAGCGATAATAGTGTCAAAAGAAGTGGAAGATGCGCCATTTTTACGCATGAAGAATTCCAGCTCCAGCGCAACTTCCGTTTCCCGCAGGCCCGGGCGCATAAACCCAAGGATATAATCAAACGCAGCATCCGCGATGCGGGCTGCTTCTCGGATCAGCGAGAGTTCACCGTCATCTTTGACCTGTCGCAAGCGATCGACCAGGGCGCCGACAGGTACTAGTTCAATTCCTTGCAGCTGTGAACTCAACTGCTCGTATAGGGCAAACGTGACAACCTCTTTTTCAAACCCTATTTGACGAATCTCACGGCGCTGAATTTCATTTGCCAGTGTAAGGGCAAAGTTCACCCCGTGCTGGATGACCTCGAAATCAGGCGCCTCCTTGCTGGCCTGGATCACATAGCGGGAATCAGTCAGCAACAGCGCATCCTGTCCGGTGATCAGAACGTATCCGGATGTACCGCTAAACCCGGTCATGTACCGCCTGTTCTCGGGCCCTGTGATCAGCAGCGCCTCGATTTGCCCTTGGCGCATTGTCTCACGCAGCTGCTCGACTCTTGACTTCATCCTGGTCACCCCCGTTCTTGCTTCTGATTTTGCAAATACTCGATCAATGCACGAACAGCAAGTGAATAACCGTTTATGCCAAGGCCGACAATTTGCCCTAGCACCACAGGTGCACAATAAGAAGTATGCCGGAACGACTCCCGCTTATGAATATTTGAGATATGTACTTCAATCGTTGGGATCTCCACTGATGCAAACACATCCCTTAATGCCACGCTGGTATGTGTATATGCACCCGGATTAATCACAATCCCGTCTGCTTTGCCCCACGCCTCTTGAATTCGGTCGACGAGCGCACCTTCGTGATTGGATTGGAAAAAGTCTAAATTCACTCCGGCAGGTGTCCACTCATCCAGCAGCCGCTGCTGAATACTTTCCAGTGTGTCAGATCCATAAATGTGTGGTTCCCGACGGCCAAGAAAATTCAGGTTGGGTCCATTTATAATGAGAATTTGCATCTCAACCCTCCTCACCAAATGTCAATTCCTATCTTGTTACTATACCAGTTTTATGGAGTGAATCTCCATCCAATCCAGCATTATCATGCTATAATTAACAAATTGAACCGGAAGTGAGGATCGTAGATACTATGTTAGGTTTAAGAAGCGGATTTTTTCGAACATTTTTTTATAAAGTTGGATTATCAGGCATCGGTTTTTTTATTGCGTATCTAACCACTCGCTATCTGGGAGCCAGCGGGCGAGGCGTATACTCCAACTGTACTGTTTACCTGGGGATTTATGTTTCGTTATTTGGAGCTTTTGGGAATTATTTTTCAATCGCAACAAATCGCCTGGGCCGCAGCAGCAAGTTGGTCTTTCAGATGAATATGTCGTTTATTACTTGGCTGTCGCTGTTAACGCTGCTGCTCACAGCTGTCTTGTTTGCCACAAAAAGCTTATGGCAAAGTCATTTATCCAGCGCGCTGCTGGTGATTGGGATCGTTGCACCATTTGCGTTATTGGTCGGATTTATTCAACGAACACTTAACGGGTTGCATGAAATGGAACGATTAAACCGCTCGAATACAGTCCAACCCTTCTTTTTTGTGATTTTAGCTGCACTGTTGGTTGTCTGTTTGCAAGGAGTCAGCGAAAATCAGAAACTGGTTGCAATTCTGGCCTCCTGGCTGGTGTCCTACTTGTGCGCAGCGATCTATTCAATCTACCTGTTAAAGCAGGCATCTGATGTCAGTTTTGCTCCAACTGCCAAATCACCAATTTGGCGGGAATTTCTGTCCTATGGCACATCGCTGTCTGTCAGCAACGGAATTGAATCGTTTAATACGCGCATCGATTTTCTCCTGGTCGGATGGATGATGTCAATTAAAGAATCCGCCTATTATTCCAACGCGATTGTCGTGGCAGAAGTAATTAACTTTATTTATATCACCATTACTCAGCTTACTTTTGCAAAAGTATCTTCCCCAAACCGTGAAGAATCGATCAGAATTACGGAAAGGGCCTTCCAATTAACGGGAGCCGCGTGTTTGGCTGCTGGTATTGCGGCCATTTTCATCATTCCTCCGATCATTCCCCTGGTGTTTGGCAAAGACTTCGCCCGCTCAGTTGCGCCGTTTGAAATCCTGGTCCCCGGCGTGATACTGTATGGATTATTTGTGATTCTGATCACTTTCTTCACTAATCAATTGGGACGTTCGCGAATACGCATATATATCGATTTTTTGGGCGGTATCATTAAAGCAGCCTGCTGTGTGCTGCTCATTCCGCGGCATGGTCTGGCAGGAGCTGCCATGGGATCGTTGATCTCCTATTTTGTCTGCTGTGTGATTGCCATTGTAATTTATGTGCGTCTCACCGAGCGCAGCCCGATTCACCTGTTTCTGCCAGCTCGTTATCAGAGAGTGCAGATCCAATAATCGATCCACGAGCATAAATTTCCTTCTTTTGGTCAAGTCTAAAAGCAACAATTGGCTTGAAAGGAGGATTTCATGAAACCCGAACTCCTCATCCATGATACGTTAGCCATCCAGTTGCGCGATCGGATCCACGATGAACAGCTTGATTCCTGGCATCTGTGTCAGCTGCTGCTGGAAGCGGAGGCAGCTCGTGTATCTCCTTCCTTTGACGAGCTGCTTTGTCTGCAGCAACTTCCTAATCTAACCCCTTATCCGCATCAACTTGCCACCGCCAAAAAGGTCTTAAATGAAATGCACGGCCGCGCCATCCTGGCCGATGAGGTGGGACTTGGGAAAACAATTGAAGCAGGATTAGTCATCAAAGAGTACATCATTCGCGGCTTAGTGAAAAAGGCGCTGATTTTGGTGCCGGCAAGTCTTGTCATTCAATGGACCAAAGAGTTGAATCAAAAATTTGGCATCTCTGCTGTGGCGCAAAAAAATGCGTCCACCTGGACGGACTACGAAATCATCGTTGCCTCAATCGATACCACGAAACGGGATCCCCACCGCAGTCTTGTACTGGATCAGGAATGGGATTTAGTTCTGGTCGATGAGGCACATAAACTTAAAAACAAGAAATCCAAAAACTATGAAATGATCAACCTGCTGCGCAAAAAATATCTGTTATTAGTAACGGCCACTCCGGTACAAAACGATCTAAAGGAACTCTATAACTTAATTACGTTGTTAAAGCCGGGGCAGCTCGGCGACTCCTCCTATTTCCACACGACTTTCGTGGCAGAGAAGCGCAAACCCAAAAATCCGCGCGAATTCCGCAGCGCATTAAATGAAGTGATGATACGAAACAAGCGGTCAGAAGGCGGCGTCGTGTTTACGAAACGGCATGTGAAAGCGATCCCGCTGGAGTTGTCCGCACAGGAACGCGAGCTCTACGACCGTGTGTCTTCTTTTGTCCGCGATGAATTTCTTCGACGAAAGCAGACACGCGGCAATATTCTGCCGCTGGTCACTTTGCAGCGGGAAATTTGCTCCTCGCCATATGCGGCACTGCATACGCTCGAGCGGATGATGAAAGATCCACGCAACACAACTAACACGCTTAATGAATTGCAGCAGTTGTTTGATTTGTGTCATTCCATTCCTCTTGAAGAGTACACAAAAGGCACACGTGCAGTGGAACTGGTGCAGGAAATCAATGATAAATGCATTATTTTTACCGAATATCGCGCAACGCAGGACTACTTAATCTATCGCCTGGGTCAGGCAGGCATCAAAGCGATTCCATTTCGCGGCGGATTTAAGCGCGGCAAAAAAGATTGGATGACCGACCTGTTTGAACATCGCGCCCAGGTGTTAGTGGCCACAGAAGCTGGTGGTGAGGGAATCAATCTGCAATTTTGCAATCAGATTATCAATTTTGATTTGCCGTGGAATCCGATGCGCGTTGAGCAGCGGATTGGCCGCGTTCATCGGCTCGGACAAACACGGGATGTATTTGTAGCCAATTTTGCGACAAGGGGAACGATTGAGGAATACATAGTAGATCTATTGCAGGAGAAAATCCGCATGTTCGAGCTGGTCATCGGCGAAGTTGATATGATTATTGGTAAAACCAGGTGGAAAAAGGATTTTGAAAACGATATTATGGACGCGCTGATTGAATCCCACAGTCAGGAGCATTTGCAGGAACGCTTTTCGGAGATTGGTGATCGATTGTTGTCTGCGCACCAACAGGTTCTGGAGGAACGAAGTCGATTATGGGAGGAGCAAACGCCATGAAAAAGGAAGAGATTCAGTCTTACTGTGAGAAGTATTTTACCCATGTGGGAGCCACGATAGTCTGCCGTTCTGACGGCTACATGGAAATTGATTTGCCAACCGAGATCGATAAGGAACTAACCGACCGCCCCTATTACTGGATGTGGATCGAGGCAACGGGACAAACCCCTCCGCAAAATCGTTTGCGTATGCAATTTGATCCGAACATGACTTTTCCTGACGAGGCTCCAGCAGCGGGCAAGATCGAGTTGATTAGTCTGGGTTCGTTTCGTCTCAATAAAATATTTGAATCGGTTGCCAAAAGAGGCCGCATCACCAAACAATACCAAATCAGCCCACCGCAAATTGCCAGCCAGTCATTAGAACCTTGGCTGATGGTTCCCTATAAGGTTTCGTTCATCGCGGATTTGCGCCGGGATGAGATCCGTTCCGTTGGCGTTAATTTGCTTACAGGAGAAATTTTCTCAAACTTCTAACCGATTACAAATGATGTGCAGTGGACTGCAGAGCCGCCCGTCGGGGCAATAATCCAGGAGTCCGCCGAAGATCTGCTGACAGTATGGGGCAAGTTAAAACTCTATATTGCTGCACAAATAGAACAGGAAGATTCCACCTGGGCAGACGAAGCCGGCCTGCGGCTGCAGGAAGAGCTTGAGCAGCTTGAAACGTACTACGACTCCTTACTTTTGGATTCCAAAGACGAGAGCGAACTGCTCGCTCGCGATAAACGAGTGCGAATCCAGGAACTCAAATGGCGCACACTGCCTAAAATCCAGGTGGAACCGATTTTTATGGCACTGCTTTACATGGAGTCTGCCTGGGCCAGAACCCAGCTAAACTCCATTTCTGAACTGGCGTAAAACGGCCGTACAGCTGGCAAAAAGACATTTTGAATTTTTAGAAATTGTACTTGCGGCAACTTGCTGGCATTTTCGACAGTGACCACTCCTTTTACAGCATGTGCCGTTTGAAAACTCGTCGTAGAGAAATTTTGCACCACCCATCCGCCGTGCATGAGCACCTCTTTCTGATCCGCAGACCCGGTTGCGGCTGTTACGAGTATGCCAAGCCCGGACTCTGGCGGTAAATCAGGCGTGTCAACCGGTTGGAACCGAAAAGTTGAGCTTGTTCGTGACCGTCCGTTCGACTGCGCAACACGAGTGCTGCGCAGTACAGATTTCAGCGTGCCTTCCGGCAGACGATCTCCAGACAGCAAATCTACTGCCTCTTCTGAGGCAGCATGTTTGCAGAAGAGTCCGCCTGCGCCGAGATAATACAGCAAATCTCCATTCGCCAGATTGACAGTTAACCACTGGGAAGGCAGTGTGTGACCAAATTCAACCAGTGAACAGGACACACCTGCGACCCTTACCACCAAATAACCTGGCTGTGCAGTCATAACCTCGTATATGGCAACTAAATCTCGTCCAGCAGCATCCATTGCTGGATACAAGAGCTTCACTTTTGCTTGCTTCCAGTCGCTAAAGTCACCCAGATCTTGTGAGATATGGGCAACATTCTGTTGCACCTCCGCTGAAACTGGCCAATCAGCTGAAACTGGCTTGCCAGCAGGTTCCGTGTTATCCTCCGCTGTGGAATCGGCGCGCAAGACTGGTAAATTTTTGCCGACCTGCAGACTGCAGATCATGAACAGCATGATAATAATCATCCACTTGTTGATTCGACTCAAGGACGTTCCCCTCCTTAAGTCTATCCTACCCGTTAGCGGATGAAAAACCTGCCAGTTCCTGTCGCTCAGTTAAAGAAATGTTTTGACATAATCGGACAACAAAAAAGCAGAGACAAAATAGGCCCCTGCAGTTGAGGAAAACATGGCTTAACTTTCAATAACAAAACCAGTCAAATCCGGATCTAACTGAAGCACCTGCACGCTCATGCTCGCTGTGGTCAGCGAGCTGTGGAAAGCAGACATGATCGAATCAATCCGGTCACGACCAGTGACATCGCCGTCACTCTCACACAGCGCAAGCAACGTGGGGCCTGAGCCAGACAAAGTTACACAATTGGCACCCGCGCTCCGCGCTGCAGCAATGGCGCCATCTGCGCCAGGCATTAACGGCAGACGGTACGGTTCATGTAAACGATCATTGGCAAACTGTGCGAAAGTAAGGAAGTCACCGGTAGCTAGTGCCGCCATCATCATGCCCACTTGACAAACATTAAAGACGGCATCCAGCCGCGGAATCACATCAGGCAATGCCGCCCTGCTCTGATCTGTAGACACTTCAAAAGTCGGAATGGCGACAATCGCATGAACGCTCTTCGGCAGCGTAAACCGCTTAAACAAAACTTGATTGCCAGTCGGGTCGTATCCAGCAATCACAATTCCGCCTAAGATCGCAGGCGCAACGTTGTCCGAATGCCCCTCCATCTCGGTTGCCATTTGCAAGAGATCATCCCGTGTTTTGCCAGTAGAGAGCAGTTCATTGGCAATTGCAAGCCCCGCCACAATCGTCGTTGCAGAACTGCCGAGACCACGGGTAGACGGAATGTCATTGTGCAAAGTCAATCGCAGCCCTGGCAGCTGCTTGCCAACACTTTTACTAAATGACTCCATCGTCTGATACAGTAAATTGTGCGCATTACGCGGCAAGGACTGTGCGCCCTGCCCAGTGATTTGAATCTCAAGACCAGGGCCATCCAACACTTCAGCCGTTACCTCATTATAAAGACACAATGACATGCCCAGACAGTCAAATCCTGGCCCCATATTTGCGCTTGTAGCAGGTACTCTTACCTTCACTCGACGCGGCACCCTGGCATCCTCCTACCCAAAGATTGCATGGGCCACGTCTGTCAGATTAGCTCCAACAACTGAAGGTTCAAAATGAACACCTCGTGACAATGCGCTATCAGGATCTTTCAACCCGTTTCCGGTCAAGATACAAACGATGTTGTCGTCCGGGTTAAATGGGGATTGTTTTGTCCGTTTGAGAACGCCCGCAACTGAAGCAGCAGACGCAGGCTCGCAAAATACACCTTCCAAGGCCATCAGTCGGTACGCTTCTGCAATTTC
This sequence comes from Bacilli bacterium, assembly GCA_028287455.1. Lineage (GTDB taxonomy): Bacteria > Bacillota > Bacilli > Tumebacillales > JAQBPP01 > JAQBPP01. The sequence continues at coordinate 8,716 of JAQBPP010000244.1, forward strand.
CTCATCTGTCACAGAATCGATTTTGCCAGCAGATTCGCGTGCAGCAT
>JAQBPP010000273.1 GCA_028287455.1 Bacilli bacterium
GTGCTTCGCCACCGCTTCGCAGGTCGTCAACAAGCCCCCTCATACGCGGCTGGATGGCACCTCTGCCTTGACGGTCTTGCCGGAACACTGGCTGGCGAAAAGATGCCCTCAATGGCGGGCCATAACGCGGTCAAATACGGTTGGCAGGAACTGTACACGCGGTACGCAGAGCAGTTTGGGATCAGTCCGTCGTGAAGGACTTCGCCATCCGCCGAAATGTCGTGCTCGACACGACGCCCGTGTGTTGCCGGAAGTTGTACGTTGGAAACAATGAAGCAGTAAAAGGGTGTAAAACTGGACGAAAGAGGGCTTCATTATGAACAACCTTACGAAACTCAAAATATTCAAGCCAGCTAATGAAGTATTTGAAGCGTTCGTTGAACCTTCTAAAATCGGAAATTTTTGGTTCTCATCGAGCTCTGAAAAGTGGGAACCAGGCAAGACGATTACATTGAGATATGATGAATACGATGCACAAGGTGATATAAAAGTAATGGAAATCGAGGAAAATAAGAAAATCGTTTTCCAGTGGGGTGCAGATGGGGAAGGACATATCGTTACGATTACGCTGAAAGAGTTGGATAATGCGAGTACAATTATTGAAGTTAGTGAAGACGGTTTTAATGAAAATGATGATCAACTAATAAGTAATTTATTAGATAACAAAGAAGGCTGGGTTTATATGTTAACCTGTTTAAAGGGTTATTTGGAGTTTGGCGTAAATAATTTGAGAGCAGGAATAGTGAAGTGACTGTGAAAAGGCGGCTTTTGGCTCTTTTTTATATTGTATCATTCTCTAAACGGGGTAGCACCAGAAAAACGCGGATTTACAACGTTAAGTATTTTCATATTTTGTATTTAATGCTTCAATCACCAGAAAAATTTTGTTCGCATAATGCTGCACTTTAACAACTGAAAAACCTGTTTGTTTAACAATATTTAGTGTGTCTCTATTCAAATGACATCCACCACAAAGGGGTTTCCATATGGGGGTTAACCAGTCTTGAAGATGGCCAAGCATTGAGTCATTTACACGTACGTGTTCCATAAGCAGAAGTTTTCCACCTGGTTTACATACACGACGAATTTCTAGTAATGCTTGTAAGGGATCTGGAATTGTACAAAACACTAATGTACCGATTACATTATCAAAACTATTGTCTGCAAAGGGCAAATTCTCAGCTTCTGCACGAATGATCTCAATGTTTACACTAGCTTCTCGACGTCGTTCTAGAGATTGATTGATCATCATCTGATCCGGTTCGATTGCAATGACCACTTCTGTGTTTTTATAATGTGAGAAGTTCATTCCGGTACCAGATCCAATTTCCAGGACTTTTCCACGTGCCATCTCTGTTAATTGTTTCCGGATGCTTATCAATCCCATGTGTTCCAGGGGTTTCATAAAACGATCATACACTTTTGGAAACCAACTACCCATAAATTCACCCCCCACATTTCTCATACCCCAGATGACATCAAAAAAACGTTTTGGTTTTCGAATGACAAACAATTTCATCTACAGTCCTTTTTAAAAATCAAACTAAAGTAACGGAGATTCCTTTGCTCGATAAATATTCAATATCATTCATGGGAGCTCGATCATCAGTGATAATATGATTGATTTTTTCTATTGAACACACAAAGGCAGAATTGATTACTCCAAACTTGCGATGATCCGTAACCATGACCACATGATTGGAATTTTCAATCATTATCTTTTTAATTGAGGCCGCAGATAAATAAGGATCAGTCACTCCTTGTTTTACATTAATGCCAGAAGTCCCTAAAAAACAAAAGGTTGAGCGAAATAACGAAATGGTTTTTTCAGCCAGCGGTCCAACTACACTCTCAGGATTCACTTCTCCTAATGTTCCTCCACAAATAATCACAGTCAGATCTTTTCGATTAAGGAACTGATAAGCAATCTTAATGCTGTTTGTTACAATGGTAAGATTTTTGTGGCTATTCAATTGATTGGCGATATGCAAATTAGTGGAGCCGGCGTCTAAAAAAATAGTATCGCCTTCTTTGACTAATAGTGCGGCAGCCTTAGCAATTCTTACTTTTTCGTTTGCAAAAAGATCCGTTTGCTCCGTTTGTTCATTTGGTTCATTTCTTTTGGAAGGGTTACAAATTATGGCACCACCATGAATTCGTTTAATCTGTGCCATTTGTTCGAGGTCTGCTAAATCACGACGGATAGTGGCTGGGGATACGTTTAGAATTTGGCATAGTTCTTCTGTTTTGATATAAGCTTGCTCCGATAATAGATCAATAATATTTTCATGCCTATTCATTTTCATAGTTATATCTTCCTTTGTAAAAGCTAGGATAGCTGCCAAAATCTAAAGTGAATGATGATTGAAAACGATCACATTTTAATATGTACAGTCAAAATTAATCGAACAATGACCAATAGTTAATCGTTTATTTACAATAATAGTCTAATATAGAGCTATAAACAAGAATAAATGATTGGTTTTAATCATTTTATTTTTAACTATGAGAAAGTGATGTAGTTTTGATAATGGGATGGAGGAATACATATGGAATCTGTTAGTGAAACTAGAGTAACATTTTTAGGAACTTCAACTGCATTACCGGATATCGGGAGTGACACTGCCAGTTTTCTTATAAACGAGAAGTATCTAGTAGATACAGGCTGGTCTTTAATCAACAATTTAAGAAACTGTGATATTGACCCACTGCAAATTGAGTATCTCTTCTTTACTCACATGCATCACGATCATTATTTATCTTTACCATCGTTGTTCTTTTATTTTCTGATGAAGAGAAAGGATTTAAAGGACTTAAAAATTATTGGACCGGCCGATGATGTAGAACGAATTGTGACGTTAGCGCTAAATTTCCTACAGAAAGAAGTCTTTTATTCCGATAAAAGTTTTCCAACGATTATCCCTCTGTCTCCTGGTGATAACTATGACCATGAACTATTTCATTTAACTACTTGTGACACGATACACCCAGTTCAGGGGCTTTGTTACCGTTTTACGGACAAACGTACTGGAAAGTGCTTTTCCTTTACGGGAGATAGTGCTTATTATCCTAAAATTGCGGAGCATGTTAAAGGAAGTTCCTTTTTAATCCATGAAGCTTCGTTGGGCCCCATCCACGCGGACCCGAGCACTAATCATGCTCTTCATTCGGGAGCATTGGATGCGGCTCTAATTGCAGAATCGGCTCAAGTGGGAAAACTATATCTGGTTCATGGTGCATTGAGTCGCAAGGAAGAATGTGTTCAAGCAGCCAGTCAAATTTATAAAGGAACAGTGGAATGGCCGGAGGATGGTCAAACGATTGTTCTTTAATTAAATGTCATGGAACTACGAAAGGGAGTCTTAAAACATGAATCCATTTACACGTCGGGAATTTCTGGTCCAAGGCACGAAATGGGCAGGTGCCGCGATTATGGCTACTTCAATGGGAGGACTGTTGTCAGCTTGTGCAAAAGTGACTGGAGCTGGAGCCGCCAACCTCGTCTTTTTAAATTGGGATACAACTCAAAAATTGGTGATTGATCAGCAACTGCAGCAATTTAAACAAGCGTATCCAAATGATAAAGTCACATTGAATTTACTTGCAAACAATGATTATTGGCAAAAGCTCCCAATTGATATCGCGGGTGGTTCCGGTCCGGACCTGTTCATTATGACCCGTCCAAATCTTGAAGTTTTTGCAAAATCAAATCAAGTGGCAGATATTCAAAGTTTTGTTGATAAATCTACGAAACTGCAAGGAAATCTAAACGCTATGGATTCAAGATTTGTGGATACCTATAAATACAATGGACGAACCAGAGGAATTCCGTTAGGCGTTGATTCAACCGCAATTGCATTCAATAAAACTTTATTCCAGAAAGAAGGGCTTAAGCTTCCCACCGACATTGAAAACACATGGACATGGGATGACTTAAGGGAGTACGCGATTAAGCTTACTAAACGTTCAGGCGATGCAAGTACCCAGTATGGGTTTTATGTCGGAACAGGTGGGCACGTAGGCTGGTGGGAGTTGTTATGGTCGAATGGCGGAGAAATTTTTGATTCCAAAGGTGAAAAATGTTTAATTGCGAGCCCACAGGGAAAGCAAGCCATCCAATTTTTAGCAGATCTGATGTTGAAGGATAAAGTTTCGCTTTCTCCATCACTTGCTCAAAGTCAGGATGTCAATTCCTTATTCATTTCTGGCAAAATTGCCATGATGCATGTGGGTGATTGGAATATGGCCGCGTTTCAAAAAATCAAGGACTTTGAATGGGATGTTGTTGAATTGCCTTTTTCCCCTTATACAAAAAAAAGAATAACAACCTCTAATGTGATCGGGTATGTAGTCAATCCGAACTCTAAATTCAAAGATGAAACGCTCCATTTAATTGAACAGTTGACCAGTCAAGAATCACAAAAGATTTACGCAACAACAGGTATTTATATTCCAGCTCGGAAAGATGTACAAGATCCTTTTTTTCAAGGTCAAACTCCTAAAAATCTTAAAGCATTTCAACGGGCACTTTCATACGCTCATCCGATGGCCTTCGGTCAATGGATTTCCTATCAAGAAATTATCCGGATTACCGGGGATGCATTGACTCAAATCCTAAGCGGGAAAATATCAGTTGATCAAGGATGGCAGGGAGCCCAGGATCAGATAAACTCCGTTATTCAGCAAAACATGGCGAAGGGATAACAATCCTGATCGATCTGAACATGAGGTGAATCCTGGATGGAGTCAATTGTTAAAAACCAAACCGTACCTCTAACACAAAAAAAGAGATTTTCGAATAAACGAAAACTGAAAGCGAATCTGGTCGGCTGGTTGATGGCAAGCCCCTGGATCATTGGTTTTCTTGTATTCACATTAGGACCTACGCTGGGATCCCTGGAAATAAGTTTTACTGACTGGAATCTTCTGTCTGCCCCTAATTATGTTGGAATGAGTAACTACATTAAAATGGCAAATGATCCATTGATCAAACATTCCGTCTGGGTCACAACCTATTATTCGGTTGTAACCGTACCTTTACACTTAATAATCGGTTTTCTGCTCGCTTTATTCTTGAATCGGCAAATAAAAGGCATGACCCTGTGGCGAACTATTTATTATTTACCAACGATTATCAGCGGGGTAGCGGTATCGCTGTTATGGAAATGGTTGTTCAACCCTGATTTTGGTGTTTTAAATGATCTGACCGGTTTGGTTTTTCACATTGGGAAGTTCGATTGGCTGGGCAATGAAACGTTGGTAATTCCCAGTCTGATCTTAATGAGTCTTTGGTCGGTAGGCGGCAGTATGTTGATTTATTTGGCCGGCCTCCAGAACATCCCCACGGAATTATATGAGAGTGCCCAATTGGATGGAGCAGGAGGATTTAAACAGTTATTATATATCACCCTTCCGATGATGACGCCTGTTTTATTTTTGAACCTAATCATGGGGATCATTAGTTCGTTTCAAACTTTCACATCAGCTTTTGTCATGACGGGTGGGGGGCCAAATCATGCAAGCCTCTTTTATATGCTTGAACTTTATTTTAATGCCTTCCAGGATTTTCACATGGGGTATGCGTCTGCCATGGCATGGGTTCTCTTCGTTTATATCTTGATTTTAACCTTACTTGTTTTCGTGTCTGGTAAATATTGGGTTTACTATGAGGGAGGAGAGCGTCCGGCATGAATCAAAGACAGGTGCGTTTTTTGATGGATCTTTTATCTTATCTGGTGCTAACAACAGGCGCGGTGGTCATTCTGATTCCCTGGGTCTGGATGCTATCTACTGCGCTCAAGGATAATAATCAGGTCTTCCAGATTCCTCCTGTATGGATTCCTCATCCGTTTGTATGGAATAACTTTTGGGATAGTATGACGCAGCCAGGACTTCCTTTTGGGCTCTTTCTAAGCAATAGCGTAATCATTACAGTGGCAGCAACCGTAGGAAGCTTACTGTCATCTTCGATTGTGGCCTTTGCCTTTTCGAGAATCAACTGGACTGGTAGGAATGTTCTGTTTTTTATCGTATTAGCTACGATGATGATTCCGAGCGAAATCACGATTGTACCTCGTTTTATTATGTTTAAGATGTTAGGGTGGAATGATACATTTTTGCCCCTGATTGTACCCGCTTTTTTGGGGAGCCCTTTTTATATCTTTATTTTAAGGCAATTTATGTTAACCATTTCCATGGAATATGACCTTGCAGCTAAATTAGATGGGTGTAATACATGGAGTATACTTTGGAAAATCATTCTGCCTCAATGTGTACCCGTTTTTATGACGGTTTCGATTTTCTCTATTCAAGCCCATTGGAACGATTTTATGAGCCCATTAATTTACTTAAGCAGTACGAGTAATTTCACGGCTACGTTAGGCTTAAGTATGTTCAATGGGGAGTACAGTACAAATTGGACTTTACTCATGGCGGCATCCATAATCGTCATGCTCCCGATATTAATCTTATTTGCCGCAGCACAAAAATATTTCATTCAGGGAATTGTAACGACTGGATTAAAATAATTCGCTTTATATTCAGAAAGGAAGAGAAACATGATCAACTCGGTATATTTGCTGCGCCACGGAATGAGATTAGATATAGATGACAAAATGTACTGGCCCTACTATGCTAAGCGTCCTCATGATACACCACTTTCTCACAATGGGATCCAGCAAGCGACAGAAAATGCAGATTTTTTGAAAGATGCCGGTGTTAAACATATTTTCTGCTCCCCATTTTTTCGTACGATACAAACGGCAAACATTGTCGCCGATAAACTTGGGCTTCAGGTAAATATAGAACACGGGTTTATTGAGTTACTCAATTCGGATTGGTTCAATGACTTTCCCGATATTATCCCGAATGATGAAGCAAAAATTGTGTTTTCCAATGTAAACAAAGACTATAAATCATTTGTCCGGCCGCAATTCCCTGAAACCTCTTCAGAAGTAGATGTTTTCGTAAGAGTTAAGCAAACAATGGAGTATATATTTGAATATTACGAAGAAGGACCCATTTTGATCGTTGGACACGGCGCTTCCATGTGGGAAACCGCCCGAAGTTTTGTTGATCCGCCGGAAGGGTTCAATACAAAAATGTGCGCTCTGAATCATTTTATACGGGAAGAAGAAAAGTGGAGACTCGTTCTTTCTACAACCGATCATCTAAGTTATATTGACAAATTTTAAATGGGTTTATTTATTTTAGAAACAAGATTATGAAGGTTATATAATGAATAGTAGGAGGACGACAATGTGGAAAATGCAGCAGGAAAGGGAATTCAATTTGGCTTGATGACGGATATTCATCACGATTTGATACCAGATGCCCAAGAACGTTTATCTGTATTTATCGATCGAATGAATCGCGAGCAGGTAGATTTCATTATTCAGTTGGGGGATTTCTGTTTCCCTCTCCCGGAGAACCGACCTTTTCTACAAACATGGGAGCAGTTTCGGGGGCCAAGATATCATGTTCTTGGCAATCACGATATGGATCGCAGTGATAAAAGGACGATAATGCAGTACCTCCGAATGAGCAAGCATTATTATTCTTTCGATTCGATGGACTATCACTTTGTCGTTTTGGATACGAATTACATTTACAACGATGGAACGTATTTCGACTATGAAAACAGTAATTATGCTAAAACACCATTGGAAAACATCAATCACGTTTCGGGTGAGCAACTTGACTGGCTAAGGCAAGATTTAAAAGCTACAGACAAAACTACAGTCATCTTCAGTCACCAAAGCTTAGAGAATGCACACTACGGCAAAACACTAGGTATACATAATAGCGATGAATTGCGTGCCATTCTGCGGGAGACCAATGACAGCGCCGGTCAACGTAAAGTGATTGCCTGCTTTAACGGACACAGCCATGTCGATGGAGTAAAAGTAATTGACGATATTTATTTTATTGATATAAACAGCATGTCCTACTACTACATGGGACCGCAATATAAAGTCACTCGTTATTCAGAAGAGATCACGGACAAGTATAAGATTTTGTCGCAATCCGCTCCTTACCTTGACCCTCTTTTTGCGATTGTTTCTATTAGTCCAGGTTTGATGAGCATTCAAGGAAACGAAACCGAGTATGTAGGACCAACACCGATGGATTGTGGTTACGGTAATGTTTACTCCGGTCATCTGGTAGTTCCTAAAATCTCTAATCGGAAATTGTTATTTTAACTTTTCGCATCTGTTACCTCTGCACCAATCCCCCTTGGAGATTTGTTATTCTCAAATGGGAATAGTTCAATTGCAGGAAATGGATAAATGATTAGATCCGCCCGGCCAACGATGCTAGTGATCGGTATGGGACCGAAACTTCTGCTGTCATCG
>JAQBPP010000287.1 GCA_028287455.1 Bacilli bacterium
GCTAAAGATGGTAAAGTCCTCTCCGGCGACAGTTTCACCATGCTTGATGTAGGCAACGGCAAATACGCAGTAGCCGTGTCAGATGGGATGGGAAATGGCGAACGGGCGATGCAGGAATCCAGTGCGGCCATCCGGCTGCTCGGACAGCTGCTGAAGGCAGGGTTTGACGAACAAACCGCGATTAAAACGGTCAATTCAGTTCTGCTCTTGCGCTCTCAAGAAGAAATGTTTACCACGCTTGATTTAGCTTTAATCGATTTGTTTACCGCGCGCACTGAGTTTCTGAAGATTGGTTCTGCTCCTTCTTTTATTAAAAGAGGACAAACAGTAAAAGCGATCCGGGGAGAAAATGTCCCGATTGGCATTTTGCAGGAAATCGATATCCAAACGCTGGAGATTGAGCTGCAGGCAGGCGACTTGCTTGTGCTGCTGTCAGATGGCATTCTCGAAGCTCCAAGGCATGTGGAAGACAGAGAGCAATGGCTGAGACACCAGATTGAACAGTTCCAGTCACAGGACCCCCAGCAAGTGGCAGACCTGCTGATGGAACTGGCGGTGCGTGTAAATGGCGGCAGAATATCGGACGACATGACGGTCGTTGTTGCACGCGTAGATCAGCATCATCCAGAGTGGGCTTCGATTAAAATACCAGGCATGCGAAAGATTCGTACGCGTAAGCCGAACATTGTGCAGGTTTAGCAAAAAAATATGCACAGGTCAGGTAGAATCCCCCTGTTTACTGGCCATACTGGGAAGTACAACGAACCTACCCTGGTTCAGCCTGGAATGGAGGAATAAATGATGTGGGGCACTACAACAATTCGGCAAATTTTAGTCATTACCGATGGGCAAGCCAACGTTGGTTCTGATCCATTGGAAGCTGCGAGTCTGGCGGCTGCAAACGGCATTACAGTAAATGTGGTCGGGATCGTGAGCGAAGGTGCTTCCGGTATTGATGGAGGTCGGCAAGCCCACAATATAGCATCAGCGGGGGGCGGGATGTGCAGGATAGTAGAAATGCGGGAATTAAGCGGTACCGTGCAGATGATGACGCAGAAATCGATGCAAATGACCATTCATCAGGTTGTCAATCGAGAGCTGAAGTCGATTATGGGCGAAACGGAAGATTCCCTGCCGCCGATGAAACGGGTACAAGTGGCGCAGATGGTAGATCAGATCGGCGAAGAAGCGACCTTGCAGTTGGTAGTGGCAGTTGATGTATCCGCGTCGATGCACAGCAAACTGCCGCGCGTCCGGGAAGCATTGCGTGAACTGGAAATTGGTCTTGAAGCGCGCTCTGGTACCCATGAAGTAGCTGTGATTGCCTTCCCGGGAAATAATGGGCAGCTTGCCAGCACGGTCTGTGAATTCTCGCCTAGTCCCGATCTCACGTGGCTCATGAATGATTTGACGGCGGGAGGAGGAACACCGACCGGCCCAGCGATCGAAGCCGCGCTGCGATTGCATCAAGAACGCCGCAGGGATCTGCAGGCTCACATTGATCAGGAAGAAGATGGGGATGCAAGTTCTTATGTCGTCTAAAAAAACGGTGCCGTACGGTCTTACTCCTGGTTCAGTCATCACAGGGAAATGGAACGGATCAAGTTATTGCATCATCCGATTGATTGGCCAGGGTGCCAATGGATCCGTTTTTCTTGCAGATTCTGCCGGGACACAGGTGGCGCTGAAAGTGTGCAGCCACGCAGCAGACCTGGCACTGGAGTATAAAGTGCTTGTGACCTTGGCAAAGGAGCGTGCCAGCAGCCCCGGCCCCCGGCCCATCGAGCTTGATGATTGGGTGAGCCGATCTGGCACGCTGTTTTTCTATGCGATGGAATATATTCAGGGAGAGCAGATGGAATCATTCATAACGCGCAAAGGCCAAGTTTGGATTGGCGCTTTTTTGTTGCAACTATTGGGAGACTTATCTGATTTACATGCCAGCGGGCATAGTTTTGGTGATTTAAAAGCTGAGAATCTGCTGATTTCCAAAGACCGATGCAGGATTCGGCTGGTAGACTTTGGCGGAGTGAGCCAGTTTGGCAAGGCGATCCGAGAATATACGGAGTGGTACGATCGCGCGTTTTGGAATGCAGGTAACCGAAGGGCGGATATCGCCTATGATTTGTTTGCCACTGCGCAATTATTGATCAAATTAAGCTGTCCCAGTTTGTCAGTCTCTACATTTGCAAATTTGGACGCCAGGCGCCGCGGTGAGGCGCTGTTTCGCCAATTAAGCAGGGAGGCCGTGCTGCAGCCTTGGCGCTCTGTGATTAACAAGGCCTGGACAGGCGGTTACTCGTCTGCAGATCAAATGAGATCTGACATCGCGAGGATTCAGCAGGAATGGCTGAACAAACAGCGAAAAAGTCCTAAACTTTCACCAACACAGCAGCAGCTAGCGATGTCTGTGAAGAAACCGCGCCGCAAATGGGATTGGACAGATTGGTCCATTCTAGCCGCAAGCTTTCTGGCTGCAGCGGTGCTGGTAAAACTGTTTGGGACTTAACACTTGTGCAAGTACAGGAATTCAATGTACGATGTACTTGTACTACTTTGAAAGGATTTTGAAGTGATGAACATGCAATCAGCCAGTTTGCGCCGGATTCGAAGCATGATTGTGAACAACCTCTATATTGCGCCAAACGACAAAGTGTTGGTCGCTGTTTCTGGCGGGGCCGATTCCGTTTTTTTACTGCATGTGCTCGCTCAGTTGTCGATCCGTTTTGACTGGCAATTGTACGTGGGTCACGTTAATCATAACTTGCGCGCAGAAGAATCGGACGAAGATGAACGGTTTGTGAAACAGCTGGCTGATCATCTCCGTCTGCCTTTTTTCACAGCGGGCGTGGATGTCACCGCGGCCATGGAGCGGTCGGGGCGCTCGCTGCAGGACGCCGCACGGCAATTGCGCTACCAGGCGCTGGAAAATATGGCACGGCCGCATGAAATTCATCTGGTCGCTGTGGCTCATCATGCCAACGACCAGGTGGAAACTGTATTGCACAGGTTTTTAAGAGGGTCGTCGTTGCAAGGATTAGGCGGCATCTCTCCAGACAGAAGCTGGCCCTATTCTTTGTCTGATTCCTATTCACTGCGCATTATTCGACCTCTGCTGCAAACAACCCGTCAGGAAATCACCGATTATTTATCTGAACACCACATTCCTTTCCGCAACGACCCATCGAATACATCAATGAAGTATTTTCGTAATAAGCTGCGTTTACAATTAATTCCTTTGCTGACTGACGAGTACAATCCAAACCTGATTGAAACAATAGGACATACGGCTGAACTTTTAAGGGATGAAAATGACTATCTCGAGCAGCAGTCGAGGCGGGAATTTATCAAAATCACAACTCGGCTGAAAGCGAAGGTTTTGCTTGACAGACATAAGCTTTCCGCACTTCCGGTTGCTTTACAACGGAGGGTAATTAAACTAATATTGTATTATCTCGTAGACGACTCTCACCAATGGCAGTTCACACATATCGAGAACGTACGGGATCTTGTACTGCATAGTGGGCCCCAGGCTGTGTACCATCTGCCGAGGAACGTTTTCGTCAGACGGGAGTACGAAGTTATACATATCTCAGTGTCAACAGATTTCATAGGCTCCGGGGATCTGCATTTGCCTGTTGCAGATCCAATTCCAGTTCCAGTGCCTGGCAGCATTGAAATCCCAGCGCTCGGCATTCGGGTTCGGACCGACGTGCACAAGATTTCACGGGAAACGAAACAAGAGCCCCTGCCATCGTCACATTGGACGGTTTGGTTTGATTATGATGAAATGGAGGAACAGAAGCTTTACATTCGTTCGAAGCTTCCCGGCGACAGGATGCAAGTAATAGGGATGCAGGGAAGTAAAAAGGTAAAAGATTTATTAATGGAAGCCAGAATTTCTAAACAGCAGCGGGACAACTGGCCGGTGTTGATGCATGGAGAGCAGTTGATTTGGACCATTGGGCTGCGCAGATCCAGCGCTTTCCAGGTTACTGATTCCAGCTCTACGCTACTGCGAATGGAAGCAGAGCCAATCAACCTATCCAAGAGTTACGATTTAGACCAGGAGGAATAGGCAACTGATGCACGAGGATATAGAAGAAATTCTGTTTAATGAGGCTCAAATTCAGGAACTTGTGGATCAGCTAGGCAGTAAGTTGTCAGAAGTATATAAAGATACAGTGCCGCTTGTGATTTGTAATTTAAAAGGTGCCGTGTTATTTATGGCAGACTTGGTTAAGAAGTTGAATATCCCGCTGGAAATGGACTTTATGGCCACATCCAGCTATGGATCGTCCACGCATTCATCAGGCAATATTCGTATACTGAAAGATTTAGATACTAATTTAGACGGCAGACATGTATTAATTGTAGAAGATGTAATTGACAGCGGTTTAACGCTGAAGTATATTCAAGACCATCTTCTTCGCCGCAATGCAGCAAGTGTTCGGGTCGTGGCGCTGCTGGATAAGCCAGGGCGCAGGCGGGTCGACATTGCACCTGACTATTATGGAGCAGCAGTCCCGGATAAATTTATAGTAGGATACGGATTAGATTATGCTGAGCGCTATCGAAACCTCCCATACATCGGGGTGCTCAAACGCGAAGTCTACAAATCATAGCGGTGTAATGGGGCAAGACTTTAGGAGGAGGTAACGAATGAAGCGCTTATTTCAAAATCTCGGGTTTTATGCCCTTGTCACTTTGGTTATCTTCGGTGTAGTAAGCTTTATCACCGGCACTGGGGATACAAATACTCCTCTGGCCTACAGTGAATTTTTGCAAAGGGTACAGGCGGGTGATGTACAAACAGTAGATGTGTCAGTAGAAGGCTTGACCATCAATGTTCAGGGTGCATTCAAAAATGGGAGTAAGTTCTCAACGCGCTCTTTGTTCCTGGAAAGCTTCGGAACTGATCTGAAATCCTGGGCTCAAAACAATGGGGTCGTAGTCAAAGTAGAACCTCCAC
>JAQBPP010000288.1 GCA_028287455.1 Bacilli bacterium
TGGCAGGACAGCGCTTATTTCTCTCTCGCTCAGATTGCGTGCGGCAAGGGGGCATATGGGGAAGCATTGGATCTCATCGGCCGCTCACTCGACCGTAATGCGCGAAATTATCGGGCGCGCCATCTGAAAGCTGCGCTTCACCGTAAAGCTGGCCGGCCGGTAGAAGCTGCGGCATTCGCCGCAGAGACGCTGAAACTGGACGTCGCAGACTTTGGTGCAGCCAACGAGTGTTACCTTGCCGTTGCCGAACAGGGAAACGATACCGGTGCAAGCGAGACTCTGGCTGCGTTGATGCGTCTCATGCGCGGAGATGCGCACAACTACCTGAACCTGGCAGACGATTATGCCGGAGCCGGTCTATATGAGGAAGCAATCGATGTGTTGGGACGAATCGCAGACGGTGTGAACACCGGTATCTATCCGATGCTGCATTATACGCTCGGCTACCTGTATGAACGGACCGACCGCGCCGGGGAGGCGGCTGCTTGCCGATTGGCTGGTCAGCAGGCGACGCCAGACTATTGTTTCCCGAACTCGCTGTTCGACCTTGTGGTGCTGGAGAGTGCTATTCGGGCTAATCCCTTAGATGCACAGGCGCGCTATTTCCTCGGCAACTTGCTGTATGACAAGAAGCGATTCGAAGAAGCAATCGAACATTGGGAGGAGTCCCGCAACATCTATGCCGGCTTTGCCACCGTTCACCGCAATTTGGCTCTTGCGTATTTCAACAAACGGGATGAGCCGGAAGCGGCGAAGCAATCGCTGGAATGCGCCTTTTCCTTGAACAAGAACGATGCGAGGGTGTTCTATGAACTGGACCAGTTGTACAAGAAACTGGGCTATTCGCCGGCAAAGCGGTTTGAGATCCTGGAAGCCCATATTTCACTTGTCGGCAAGCGGGACGATTTGTATCTGGAATATGTGACCCTGCTCAACACGCTGGGCAGGAATGAAGAGGCAACCGCGGCTCTGACAACTCGTATTTTCCACCCTTGGGAAGGCGGCGAGGGTAAAGCGACGGGGCAATATGTATTGGCCCATGTAGAACTCGCAAAGCGTCGATTAAATGATGGCTTGCTGCAGGAGGCGCTGACGCTTCTGCAACAAGCCCTAGTCTATCCGCCGAATCTGGGTGAAGGCAAGCTGGCAGGCGCACAAGAAAATAACATTTATTATCATCTCGGATGCGTCCACGAAGCGCTTGGCGAGCAGACGGAGGCAGCCCATTGCTTCCTCACCGCTTCGCGCGGACTGGAAGAACCGGCCAGTGCGATGTATTACAACGATCAGCCGCCGGATATGATTTTCTATCAGGGGATGGCGTGGCTGAAACTGGGCAGTGATCAAGAAGCGAAGCGCCGCTTCAACAAACTGGTCGACTTTGCAGAGAAGCATTTGTTTGATCATGTGAAGATCGACTATTTTGCCGTATCGCTTCCGGACTTCCTTGTATTCGAAGACAATCTGGACAAACGCAATGAAGTCCATTGCCGTTACATGCGGGGTCTTGGACTGATCGGTTTGGGTCAGACGGTGCAAGCCGAAGCCGAGTTGGACGAAGTGATTCGGTTAGATAGCAACCATCAAGGTGCTCGGATTCACAAACGGTTGTACTAGTCGGATGAAGAGAGGGCGGGCGAACCTGCCCTCTCTTTTCATCCACGGGAGAAGCTTGCCTGCAATGAAAGTTACTGGTCGGTTATAAAGGTCTTGAAGGGACGCCTTGTCGTCCGTTTTGTTCGTGATGTTAGTTTTTTGGAAATTGCCGCCATGGGTTGTGGTGATCACCGCAGCAATAGGTGGGGCAATGATTTCTATGATTTAGATTGAGACCGCTGAAATCTTGACATACCCTTAGGGGGTATAATATACTTTGGTCAAGAGGTGATAGGTGTGGCAAATGAGGAAATGCTAGCGGATGAAACGGATAATGACAACTGTTGTTCCACGCATAGTGAAAGAAAAAGCCATCACTCTGAACAAACGAAGAGTAGTCTTACTTCTCGTCTCAACCGAATAGAGGGGCAAATTCGTGGCGTTAAAGGCATGATCGAAAAAGATACGTACTGCGATGATGTATTGAACCAGATCGCAGCTGTGCAGTCGGCATTAAACGGTGTGGGTAAGTTACTTCTGGAACACCATATGAAGAGTTGTGTGGTGGAGCGTATCCAGGAAGGTGACCATGAAGTTATTAAAGAACTGATGACCACCATGAATAAGTTAATTAAATAAAGGGAGAGATCGGATATGCAAACTGTAACTTTGCAAGTTAAGGGTATGTCCTGCGGTCATTGCGTGAATTCTGTCGAAGGCGCTGTAAAGAAGGCCGGTGCAACCGGTAAGGTTGATTTGGAGTCAAACTCCGTCTCTGTTGAATTTGATGCTTCGAAAGTAGCGCTGGACACCATCAAACAAGCCATTGAAGATCAGGGTTATGATGTAGTCTAAGAGGAGCCGCCGCTTTTAGCGGCTTCTTCAGCACATATTTTTTTTGACTTATATATACCCCATATGGGTATATTAGTAAGGGGTGATGATTCCGTGAAAAAACAACTTGATCAGGAGCAAACGACGTTGCAAATCGCCGGGATGACGTGTGCAGCTTGTGCGAATCGCATCGAAAAGGGCTTGAAGAAATTAGATGGCGTTTCAAACGCCAACGTCAATTTTGCACTGGAGAAAGCTTCAATCACGTATGATCCGGTTCAAGTCAATATTCCAGTTATGGAACAAAAAATAATGGATCTAGGCTACAGCACCGTGAAAAACAATGTTGATTTTTCCCTGATTGGAATGACTTGTGCTGCCTGTGCCGCTCGCATCGAAAAGGGATTAAACAAAATGGAAGGCGTAAGAAAAGCAAGCGTGAATTTTGCTTTGGAAACAGCCCATGTAGAATATAACGGAGGTCAAGTGTCGGTCTCAGAACTCGTACACAAAGTCGAGCAATTGGGATATAAAGCACTCAAGAAGGAAGATAAGGCCGAAGGCGATTATAAGCAGAAAGAAATTCGGGATAAAAAAGTCCAACTTCTCGTGTCAGCCATTCTCTCATTGCCGCTATTGTGGGCAATGGTGAGTCACTTCTCATTCACCTCATGGGTTTATTTGCCTGATATTTTAATGAATCCATGGGTTCAACTCGCCCTCGCTACACCGGTTCAGTTTATTATTGGCCGCCAGTTCTATATTGGAGCGTATAAGGCGCTTCGTAATAAAAGTGCCAATATGGACGTACTTGTTGCCCTCGGCACATCTGCTGCATACTTTTACAGCTTGTACTTAACGCTTGAGTGGGCTGGTTCTGCTCACCCTCATGCACCGGATATGTACTACGAAACGAGTGCCATCCTGATCACGCTTATCATTTTAGGCAAATTGTTTGAAGCATTAGCCAAAGGTCGTACGTCTGAAGCCATTAAAAAGATGATGGGCCTACAGGCGAAGACTGCGCTTGTGATACGAGATGGTCAGGAGTTGAGCATGCCGGTTGAACAAGTGATGATTGGCGATCTGGTACTTGTGAAACCGGGTGAAAAGATCCCGGTGGATGGTGAAGTCCAAGACGGGACATCTGCAGTTGACGAATCAATGTTAACGGGTGAAAGCATTCCCGTTGAAAAGACAGCTGGAGACCATGTAATTGGAGCGACGGTGAACAAAAACGGAATCTTGAAAATCATGGCGACCCGTGTAGGCAAGGAAACAGCCCTTGCTCAGATCATTAGGGTGGTGGAAGAAGCTCAAGGTTCCAAGGCCCCCATACAACGAATTGCAGACGTTATCTCCGGAATCTTTGTTCCGATTGTTGTTGGGATCGCAGTTGTAACTTTTCTGATCTGGTTGCTCTGGATCTCTCCAGGAAATTTCGCCGCAGCTCTTGAGAAGGCAATAGCTGTACTGGTAATCGCCTGCCCATGTGCATTAGGACTGGCTACACCTACATCTATTATGGCCGGGTCCGGTCGAGCAGCAGAATTTGGGATCTTGTTTAAAGGCGGTGAGCACCTGGAATCCATGCAAAAAGTGCAAACCATTATCCTGGATAAAACCGGAACGATTACAAAAGGAAAACCGGAATTGACGGATGTACAGATCGAAAATATGGATGAAGCCAAAGCACTCCGTTTGATTGGGTCTGCGGAAAATCAATCCGAGCATCCCCTGGCAGAGGCGATCGTCAACGGGATTAAATCAAAGGGGATTCAGCTTGCCAACGCTGAAGGTTTTGAGGCCATTCCAGGCTATGGTATTCAGGCGACTATTGAAGGAAAAGTGGTCCTGGTTGGCACACGTAAACTTATGCAACGAGAAGGTGTGGATATTGGAGACGCAATATCTGGGATGGAACGTTTGGAGTCTGAAGGCAAAACGGCCATGCTGGCTGCAATTGATAACAAGTACGTAGGCACCGTAGCGGTTGCAGATACGATCAAAGAATCTTCTAAAGGCGCCATCTCTCGTTTAAAGCAAATGGGTATAGAAGTAATTATGATAACGGGTGATAACCGACGGACTGCCAACACCATCGCTGCCCAGGTCGGGATCGACTCTGTACTTGCCGAAGTTCTCCCGGAAGGGAAGGCAGAAGAGGTGAAAAGGCTTCAGTCATCCGGCAAAAAGGTGGCGATGGTCGGCGACGGTATCAACGATGCACCGGCACTGGCAACCGCCGATGTTGGTATTGCGATTGGTACAGGAACCGATATTGCCATGGAAGCTGCAGACATCACGCTGATGCGTGGCGAGCTGACGAGCATAGCAGATGCCGTTTACATGAGCAGAAAAACGATGGCCAACATCAAACAAAATTTATTTTGGGCGCTTGGTTATAACACATTAGGCATCCCAATTGCGGCGATAGGACTCTTGGCTCCTTGGGTAGCAGGTGCTGCGATGGCGCTTAGTTCTGTCTCGGTGGTTTTGAATGCACTCCGCTTGCAACGAGTTGAAATCTAAGACTGGAAGCGGTAGCAATCTAAGTGCCGGTTGCACTTGTTAAAAATACAGAACATATTCAGGAGGGAATTATGAAGAAAGCTTTAATTGCAATTATTTTGACTGTGGTTCTGTTAACCGCATGTAGAAACACAGGGGGCAATCATACTATGCCGCACGATGGGATGAGCGGTATGGTTAAAGAAGCGGATCCAAAGCAAGCAGGAGAAGTTCAAGCACAGTTTATGCTTTCGAATGAGAAGCCAGCGCCAAACCAAGATATAACGATAATGATTGATATACAGCAGAAAAATGGCAACCCCATTGAAAAATTCGACGTTGAGCATGAAAAGCAGATGCACCTGATTGTTGTGAGCCAAGATCTCTCTTTCTTTAATCACATTCACCCTAATTACAAAGGTAAAGGTCAATTCACTGTAACAACACAATTTCCTACTGCTGGCCAGTACGAAGTAATTGCCGATTTTGCACCCAACGGTATTGGAGCAATGAACAAAAGTCAGTGGTTTACGGTTCAAGGCAATACCCCGACTCCTAAGCCGATTGTGCCGGATGCAACTTTGCCAAAAGTCGTGGATGGAAAAGCAGTCACATTATCATTCGATCACCTTATGGCAAACATGGAATTGAATTTGAATTTCAATATCAAAGACGCCGAAACAAAGAAACCGGTCACTGATCTCCAGCCCTATCTGGGAGCTGTTGGACATGTCGTCATATTGAGTGAGGATGGTGGTAACTATTTACACGTGCATCCGACAGAGGGGAAAGCTGTCGGGCCGGATGCGAAGTTTATGGCTGCCTTCCCCCATAGTGGCGTGTTTAAGATTTGGGGACAATTCCAAGAGAAAGGCAAAGTATTTACGGTGCCGTTTGTGGTGAAAGTCCCTTAATGAACAAAATAGACATTTGAGGAGTCCTTTTTCTTATATAGACGAAAAGGAGAACTCCAATAATGAAAAAAGTAATTGAATCTGTTATGCAACGTGCTCGGGATTGTAGTAATTGGCGGGATGATTACCTCAACATTGAATAGTTTTGTCGTGATCCCGATTATTTATGAATGGATGCAGGGTAAAAAGGCAAAAGTAGAGAACAGTTTGTCGATATGATCAAAAAGGAGGGCGAGAAGTGAACTTCTTCACACATATGTTGGAACAATATGGCTACTGGGTTCTATTCCTCGCCCTTATGCTTGAATTGATTGCTCTGCCGCTTCCTGGAGAGTTCATCATGACTTATGCCGGTCTCATCGTATACCAAGGCCAATTGAACTGGTTCTTAAGCATTTTGGTGGCGGGCGCAGGGGCATGTGTCGGCATGACCATTTCATATTGGATTGGCTTTCGACTTGGCACACCGTTTTTTGAGAAATACGGCTCACGTATTCATTTTGGGCCTGATAAATTGCATAGCGTTTCTCGCTGGTATCAGCGATATGGGAATAAATTGCTGCTGGTCGCTTACTTTATTCCTGGCGTGCGTCATATCACTGGACTTTTCTCTGGTATCACCAAATTGCCGTTTCGAAAATATGCAGCCTTTGCTTATACAGGAGGTTTCATTTGGGTCAGTATCTTCATCTCGCTTGGAAGACTGCTTGGGCCGAAATGGGAGAAGTACCACAACACAGTGAATCGCTACATGATCATCATAGGGGTATTGGCGGCATTCATTTATCTCTGCATATATGTATACCGCAAAAAGAAAGATGCGCTTCGGGATTGGCTCGTCAACACGCTGAATCAGGGCTTTGAGCGTTACCACTCCATGGGCAAAGTAAAATTTATCGTGATCGCGGCCTTTGCCGTTTTCGTTCTCTTCGTTTCTCTGCTTATTGGTTTGATTCAGGATTTCCTGGCTCACGAGTTCGCAGTACTCGATGAGGTCGCTGGCTATATTGTTCATCAAATCTTTGACCAAAGCTGGACAGGCGCCATGAACAATGTTGCCTTGTTAGGATCTTATTACTTCTTTGTTCCGGTGTTTTTGATTACTGGGCTGTGGATCTGTTTCAAAGGAAAAGACCGTTGGCTTGAACTGACGATTTTAGTTCTCGTAATCATTGGAGGAGAAGGACTCAACGAAGTACTTCGAATTTGGTTTCATCGCATGGGTCCAGTGGGCGCTCCTTCCGTGCTCACTTTCCCCAGTGAAGAAACAATGCTGTCATTCTCGATTTACGGTTTTGCGGCTTTTCTCCTGTTTCGTCATTACGGGAAATTCCTGATCCGTATAATGGCCCTTTTAGGGGTTATAGCCGTTTGCCTTATAGTCGGCATTTGTCTTGTGTACTTGAACGTGCAATATGCGAGCGACGTGGCAGCAGGCTACGTTTTTGGCGGGGTATGGCTCAGCATGAACGTGATTTTGTTAGAGGTGTTCCGCACGATGCGCAGTTTCAAAAGGGAATGATCTAGGGTGGATGAGGAACTTCATCGGTACGTTCATGAAGCAAGGCTTGGTAACAAAGAGGCGTTCACCGAACTGATCCGCCGTTTCAAAGGGAACGTTTACCGGCATGCTTACGGGATGTTAGGTGAACGAATGGAGGCGGAAGATGTTGTACAAGAAGCATTCATTAAGGCGTACTATTCGCTATCTCGCCTTGAATCCGATTACGCTTTTGCAACATGGATAATGCGAATCGTGTCGAATTTATGTTTGGATAGATTAAAGAAACACCCAAAGGATCAAACGGTATCCAATGAAAGAATGGTGGAACTTGCAGCAGAACAACAAGGTAACACTCATCTTCGCATTACACTGGAAGAGGCGATGCAGCAATTGAGTCCGGAGCACCGCCAAGTCATTTTGCTGCACGATGTCCAAGGTTATCGGTACGAAGAAATGGCAGCTCTTTTGGATGTTCCGCTGGGTACCGTAAAGTCACGTTTGAATGCCGCCCGGCTCGCCTTAAGAAATGAATTGAAAAAAGGTGACGAATGATGGACCACCCGATTGATTGGTTATCCGCTTATATCGATGATGAGTTAGAAGCTGACCAACGTCAGTTGATTGAAGATCACCTCCAGCATTGCGAATCATGTGCAGCAGTTGTTCACGACATGATGGAATTAAAGGCACAGGTTGCAGGTTTTTACCTAACGATTGAACCGCCGCTTTACTTGGAACAACAAGTCATACAGGCTATAAATAATAAATCTTCAATTGATTCGTGGATTCGCGCTTGGTTTGCGGTACCTTTGGCCGGTATTCTTTGTTTGGTGACGCTGTGGTTCCTTTTCGGACCTATCTTAGTGAGGTTGGTCTCTGCGCTGTTCAAATTTGTTTTGGCTGCCTTTTACCTATTTTCAAACATGGCCACTTCCATTCCGTCTGTATTCGGTACTGTAGTAATAATCGCCGTAATGCTCCTAATGATTTCCGGTATATCTTTACGTCGTTTGCTTCGCTCCACTATGCAGTAAAGGGGGAAGTCACTTGAGAAGATTGAACGGGTGCGTTTTGCTTTTCTTGCTCTGCTTTGTGAGCCTTCCCTCAACTGCGGCAGCCAAAAGCATTTTTGAACATCAGAACACATTTGTTCCGGAAAATCAGACAGTAAGCGATGTTGTGGTGGTCGGTGGAGATGCCACCATTGCAGGCACCGTCAGTAGCTCTGTGATTGTCATTAACGGAAGCGCTCATATTGGGTCAAGTGCTCATATCCAAGGGTTCGTACTCATTATTGGCGGACAGCTGAAACAAGATGCTGGAGCAGAAATAAAGGATGACGTTATCAGTATTTCTTTCGATAAAGCCACCATTAACAGCCTGATCATCGGTGGGGGGCTTATCATTGGAATAGCAGCTCTTCAATTGGCGGCAAGCCTGCTGATGATCCTATTACCTATTCTGATTACTCTTCTAGGTACAAGGCACACCGCTGCCTTTGTTAATCGCTATAGGGGTGTGTCTCGAGGTCAGTTGCTTTATACCGGTTTTTTCAGCGGATTGTTGCTGATAGCAGCTAGTGCACTGCTGGTTTTAACGCTGATCGGGATACCTTTGATTCTAGTTTTTGGTGCAATCATCCTGGTGGCCATGGCTTTGGGTTTAACCGTAATCAGCCAGCTGTTAGGAGAACAATTTAAGGCCACAATCGGTAAATCGGATTGGATCAAAACAGCAGTCGGGGCCTTTGTTCTCGCTTCAGCGGTGAACATACCTTTTGTAGGGTTTCTTATTTTGCTGGCAATTGTCATGTTTTCTCTTGGAATGGCCACAACATGGATCTTCGGAAAGATCCGAAAGAACAAGCAGGGCTAAAGCGGGAGTGTTGTGGCATTCAGGGCTGGTTAGGCTGCAAGAAAAAACCGTCATACAAATAATCACCGCAAGTACTTACAGCATGGAAGGGGACATGAATGCGATTAGCGCATTCATGTCCCCTTACTTTATAGGAAATCTATTGACGCAGGAATCGGTGCTTTTCGCTTTAAGAAGCTGTATGTGCAACCGGCTGCTCCAGAAACCGTTGAGGTGTAGATTGCCGCGTAGGCCCCTGGTGGTAAGATAACACCCCCTTCGAGATCGACCATCTGCCCGGACAGCGATTGCTGAACCGTGATTGCGCCGGTTAAGCCGGATGCGAATAGATGGGTCACGGTGGGGGCCGTTGGTAGTGTGCAAGAGACATCCACCAACCCCACACCGACAGCGCCCTGGCCGATGAAGGCCGAACGCGGCACTCCAGGCGTCGTATGGGTGACGTTGGTGCTGCTATTGTAACCACACATCAGGCCAACAGCAGCAGCTGCGGTGAATGCCACGATAAACTAATAACC
>JAQBPP010000319.1 GCA_028287455.1 Bacilli bacterium
ACTTCCAAAAGTACGGGCATAGACAAACTGCTCACTGATTTCATCGAGCTGCGTGAGTGTTTCTTCCGTGAGTTCCAGGTCAACCGCCTTCAAATTCTCATCAATCTGTGCTTCACGAGTTGCACCAGCGATGAACGTACAGACTGCAGGCCGGTGCATTAACCAGGCCAGCGATAAAGCCGTGGCAGATGTCCCGAGCTCTGCCGCAATTCTGACAACCTGATCGCCCAACGTCAAACGATCATCGTCCATTCGGTTAGCAAAATTCGGATTTTTTTCCAGCTGCGATCCGCTAGGCACAACACCGCCGGAGTACTTGCCGGTCAGAATACCGCCAGCCAGTGGAAAATAAGGGATAATGCTGATGCCCTGATCTTCGCAGAATGGCATTAATTCTCGCTCAATACCACGATCTGCTAAAGAATATCCCGGTTGGACTGAAACATATTTGCTTAAACCCAACCGCTCACTGATCGACAGCGACTTCATCATCTGCCAGGCGGAATAATTCGATGCTCCTATGTATCGAATTTTCCCAGCTGAAATCAGATCGTTAAGCGTGCGCAGCGTTTCTTCCAAAGGGGTTTGGGGGTCAAATGCGTGAATCTGATAAACGTCTATGTAGTCTGTACGCAGTCGTCTGAGACTGTCTTCAACCTCGCGCAGAATATGTTGACGTGATGATCCGCGATCATTGGGGCCTTCGCCACGCTTCATACCTACTTTTGTCGCCAAAATGACTTCTTGTCGGCGTCCTTGGAACGCCTCACCGATGATCTCTTCAGATTTCGTTCCGGTGTAGACGTTGGCCGTATCAATAAAAGTGATCCCGGCATCTGCAGCATGGTGCAATACGCGAATGGATGTCTCTTTGTCAGCACGACCTCCAAATGCATTGGTTCCTAAACCTAAAACAGACACTTTTAATCCACTGTTGCCGAGCCTACGATAACGCATATCTGTCCCCTCCTGTAATAAATTAGACGATGCCGAGTTGATCTTCATCCCACTGAGACTGCAAATTTTTAAACTGATTATTAAACATGCTGTAGTAAACTCCTTGCTGCTCAAGCAGACGATCATGGTTGCCAGATTCCACGATTGCTCCGTGATCAATCACCATAATGGTGTCTGCCTCTCGTATAGTGTTTAATCGATGAGCAATAATAAAGCTTGTGCGTCCATCCATAATATTCAACAAAGCATCCTGAATATGCAGTTCAGTTCGTGTATCGATACTGCTGGTCGCTTCATCTAAAATCAGTAAGGCAGGTTTTGATAAAATCACACGAGCAATTGCTAATAACTGTCTTTGTCCTTGGCTTAAATTGCCGCCATTCTCGGACAATAAAGTGTCATATTGCCTCGGCAGACGTTTGATAAATACATCTGCGTTAGCCATTCTGGCTGCCATTTCAACTTCGGCTTCAGAAGCATCCGGATTGCCATATTTAATATTCTCTTTAATCGTGCCTGAGAATAAATACGTATCCTGCAGGACGATCCCGAAACAGCGTCTTAAACTGTCTCTGGTATATTCTCTGATATCTCTTCCATCAATTTCTATTTTACCACTCGAAATATCATAAAAACGAGTAAGCAGATTGACAATTGTAGTTTTCCCTGCTCCCGTAGGCCCCACCAGCGCGGTACTGCTGCCCTTTATCGACTCAAAGCTGATCTGTTTCAAGATCGGCACATCCGGACGATAACCAAAACTGACGTCATCAAACACCACGTGGCCCTGCGGATTTTCTAACGGTATGGCATGGGGCAAATCTGCAGGTTCCTCTTGTTCATCCATCACTTCAAATACACGCTCTGCGCCTGCAACACCTGACTGCAGGATGTTGAAAATATTAGCCAAGTCATTCAAAGGCCTGACAAATTGTCTCGAATAGCTTAAAAAGCTGGCAATGATTCCAACGGTAATCAGACTTTTAACTGCCAGAATTCCTCCCACAATGGCCACCATGGCAAAACCAAGATTATTGATGACGTTCATGATCGGCATTAAAAACCCTGACCAAATTTGAGCCTTCAGACCGACCTGACACAGCACTCGATTGACTCCCTCAAACTCTTCAATCGCTTTCTGCTCGTGGTTGAATGCTTTTACTACCTCGATGCCGGAAATCGACTCTTCGATATGTCCATTGAGTTTGCCGAGCTGCATCTGTTGATTTTTGAACAGTATACTGGTTCTTTTGGCGATCGTGCGAGTGAGTAAAAACACCAGTGGCACTGTAATTAAACTGGCTAAAGTCAAAATTGGACTTAGAATGATCATCATCACCAGCGAGCCGATGATGACAATTACGCCAGACATTAATTGGGTAGTGGCCTGAGAGATTGTATTGCTGACATTATCAATATCGTTTGAGAATCTGCTCATTAACTCTCCATGCGTGCGTGTATCAAAAAAGGCAATCGGAAGTTTTTGCAGCTTCTCAAACAGCGCGCGCCTAATGCTCTTGACAATTCGCTGCGAAACCCCGGCCATTGTCCAGCCCTGAAATAATGTGAGCAAACCATCAGATAAGTACGCCACCAGGAGCACAGTGATCGTAATTCCAAGCAGCCCAAAATCCACTTGTCCGTTTCGGGTAGACATGGCATCAATCGACCTGCCGATTAAATAGGGGGCAGACAAGGTCAGTGCAGAGTCGACCAATATTGAAACAAAAATGATCGATAACAGTTTTCTTTCTTTTCCAAAGTATTGCCATAGCCGTTTCACTGTTCCAGTTAAGTTCTTCGGCTTCTCAACGGGTCCCCGCCCGGGACCGCCAAATCCTCTGGCTCCTCTGCCTGGTCCTCCCAGCATAGGAGGCTGCTGCGCGGTGCTGCTATTGTCCTGCGCTCGATTAGAATCTTGCTGCATGCTGCACCTCCTTGCCCACTTGCGATTGGAAGATCTCCTGATACACCTGACAGGTTTTGATCAACTGCTGATGCTTGCCAATTCCAACTACTTCTCCATTATCCAGCACAATAATTTTGTCTGCATCCATTATTGAAGAAATCCGCTGCGCTATCAACAAGCAAGTCAGCCCCTGTGCGTATTTCTTCAGGGATTGCTTAATCCTCGCTTCGGTCGCTGCATCTACTGCACTGGTGCTATCATCCAAGATCAGAATCTCTGGCCGTCTGACCAAAGCTCTGGCAATTGATAAACGCTGCTTCTGTCCGCCTGAAAAGTTAACTCCACCTTGCCCGATCCTGGTTTGATACCCTTCAGGTGAGGTTGAAATAAATTCATGAGCCTGTGCCATCCTTAAGGATTGCCCGATTTCTTCCAAAGTGGCATCTTCTTTGCCCCAGCGAAGGTTTTCTTCAACAGTACCCGTGAATAGCGTCGTTTTCTGAGGGACGATGGCAATTTTCTCTCTCACAAGTTTAGGATCCAAGGTGCGGATGTCTTCCCCATCAACGAGGATCTTACCTGAACTAACATCGTAAAAACGGGGGATCAAACTTACCAGACTGCTTTTTCCCGAACCTGTCGAACCAATAATGCCTATCGTTTCACCAGGTAGGCAAGTGAAGCTAATATTTTTAAGAACCGGTTCACCCGCGGCTCCTTCATACGAGAAAGACACATTCTGGAAATCAATTCTCCCTTTCATCTTATCAGGAAACTGCGCTTGCCCGTCCCAGTGCATGTCGTTTTGCTCTGAAAACACCTCTCCAATTCGTCCCAAAGATGCCTTGGCTCTCACGAACATGTTGAACACCATCGAGATTGTCATCAGCGAGAACAGAATTTGGGTCATATAATTAATAAATGCAATGACATGACCAACTTGCATTTGACCCTGGTTTACACGAACTCCACCAATCCAAAGGACAGCAACGATCCCGAAGTTCATCGTTAACATGATTGTTGGACTAAAGACAGACATGAGCCGATTTGCTCCGGTCGCTTTGGTGCGATATTCCTCATTCACTTGATTAAAGCGTGCGGTTTCATAATCAAATCGATTAAACGCTTTCACCACCCGGACCCCGGACAAATATTCCCTCATCACTCCGTTAACGCCATCTAGTGCCCGCTGTACTCGAATAAAAAACGGGAAGCCGATTCGCATATTTATCGCAATCAATACGCCTACAATTGGAACCACTAATGCAAGCGTTACTGCTAACTGAGCATTGAGCCTGGTGGCCATGATCAGGCCGCCAATGCATAACAGAGGCGCTTTAACGAAAATTCTCATCAGCCCGTTGACGAACATCTGAAATTGCGTGACATCATTCGTGAGTCGAGTAACCAATGAGGCACGTTCAAACTTATCAATATTTTTAAAAGACAACGTTTGTATCTTCGAAAACAAATCGGATCGCAGCTGAGCTCCAAAATTTTGAGAAACTATACTGGAGACAATATTGCGCGTGGATGCGGATATTGCACCCAGGCCGGTGATCAACAGCATCCATCCTCCCATTTTTAATACAAATGCCAAGTTCTTATTTGCAACACCGACATCAATGACTTGCGACATAATCGTGGGCTGCATTAAATCACACATAGCTTCAAACATTAGAAAGACTACTGCCAGGCAAAAGAGTTTCCAGTATTTTTGAATATATTTAGTCAAAAATTGCATGTTAAATTCCACCCTTGAGCGAATTTATCGGTATCTAAACCCTATTATTGCATGATATTCGAGATTTTTATAGGTATGAAACAGCCAAAAAAAGACTGTCCCTCAGTAGATTAGATCTACATCTGGGGCAACCTTTATAAATATCCAAACCCGGTAATTAAATTACGAAGCTAAGGAGAAGTGTTATTACAAAAGCAACAATAGATAAAATGGTTTCCATGACTGTCCATGATTTCAACGTTTCCGTCACCGTCATATTAAAGAATTCTTTCACCAGCCAGAATCCTGCGTCATTGACATGAGACAGAATCAGTGAGCCGGCACCAGTAGCGAGAACAACTAATCCCACATTCACTCCATGTGTTAGCGCCAATATTGGAGCAACAATACCTGCTGCCGTGGTCATGGCCACGCTCGATGATCCAGTCGCTACACGTATCAATGCAGCGATGAAGTAGGCAAAGAAGATCACATTGATGTGTGCATTAGTGGCCAGACTCGCAATGGCTTTACCAACTCCGCTGTCAATCAGGACTTGTTTAAACGCGCCGCCGCCCCCAATGATTAAAATAATAATCGCAGTTGGCGCCAAGCATTCGACTGAAAACTTATAGATTTGATCTCTGTTAAAACCTCTCGCATATCCGAGTGTGATGAAAGCAAACACGACAGCAATCAATAAAGCGGTGACCTCGTTACCAATAAACTTGCAGAAGCCGGTAAATCCCCTGGTACCAGCCGGATCAACGATGCTGGCAGCAGAACCGATCAACATGAGGATAACAGGCAATAAAATGGTAAGCAGTGTAATGCCAAACCCAGGTGGTCTCTTCACTTGTTTCGTAGAAAATTGTTCCATTAATTCTTCAGGTGGGTCAACGTGAATGCGCTTACTTATGTAATTGCCAAAAATCGGACCCGCTATTATAGCGCTCGGTATACCTACAATCAACGACAACAGGATAGTTGTTCCAATATCCGCATTATACGCGTTAATGGCAATCATCGGTGCCGGATGCGGAGGAACTAGTCCATGTACTGTAGATAATCCGGCTACCATTGGAATACCGATCTTCATAAATGGCAGTTTTGTCTTTTTGAATACTGTATATAAAATAGGGATCAACAAGATAATACCGACTTCGAAGAATACCGGAAATCCAATGATGATCGCGACGAACAACAGCGCCCAGTTGACCCTCTTTTCCCCGAATGCCGACAGAATTGTATTGGCGATTTGTTCAGCGCCTCCTGATTCAGCCAACATTTTACCAAGAATCGTACCTGTTCCGATTACAATCGCGATCGTTCCTAACGTGCCGCCAAAGCCATTTGTTACAGAAGTAACCACTGCTGTCGGTGTCATCCCAACGATCAGCCCAAGAAACATGGAGGCGAGCAGCAATACCACAAATGGATTCCACTTAAACCGTGCAATAAACAGGATCAGCAATAAAACAGCCACTAACGCCCAAATTAACAAAGTAGTATTGTGACTAAGTCCAAAGATCGAGCTCACTGGGTTTATCCCCCTTATGTCCATTTCCCTTTCCTTTTATTATGTGAAATTAACGCCCCATCCATCCGCCATCTACTGCTAATAAATGGCCATGAACATACTGGGACGCATCTGAAGACAAAAAGACCACTGCACCTTTAAAGTCATCCGGACTTCCCCATCGTTCAGCCGGAATGCGGTCCAGGATTTGTTTGCTGCGCACCTGATCCTCGATCAATGCTGTATTCATATCGGTTGCAATATAACCAGGAACTATCGCATTTACGTTGACATGATGCTTGGCCCATTCATTGGAAAGCGCCTTTGTCAACTGCGCCACTCCTCCTTTTGCTGCCGCATAAGCAGGCACGGTGAAACCTCCTTGAAAGGAAAGCAGTGAAGCCATGTTAATGATTTTGCCGCTCCCTTGAGGAACCATATAACGTCCCGCCTGCTGACACAAAAGCCAGACTGTTTTCAAGTTTACATGCAAGACGTCATCCCAGTCAGATTCCGGGAAGTCTACAGCAGGAGAACGCCGCTGGATGCCCGCATTGTTAACTAAAATATCGATCTTTCCAAATCTTGAAACAACGTTAGGAATGGCCGCTTTGACCTGGTCTGTATGATCTAAATCGCATGGAATAATCGCGCATTCTCTTCCAAGCTTCTCAATCTCTTCTTTAACGTCTGTTTGTTGTGTGGAACGCTGCAGCAACGCCACATGCGCACCTGCTTCGGCTAATGCAAGCGCCATTGAACGTCCGATGCCACGGGTGGCGCCTGTTACGGCTGCCACTTTACCTTCCAGGTTAAACATACTATTCCCCATTTGTTAAACTCCTTTCACTTAAGGACGAAATAATACTTTAAGTGAGACATCCGGATTTTCCATGAAGTG
>JAQBPP010000352.1 GCA_028287455.1 Bacilli bacterium
GGCCGTCTGGCCTCCGTACTGCACAAACTCGTTTTCCACCTGTTCCTTCTCAATGACATTCAGCACGTCCTCCAGGGTTAAAGGCTCAAAGTATAGGCGATCGGCAGTATCAAAATCAGTCGACACCGTTTCCGGATTGTTGTTGATGATGATCGTTTCATACCCATGTTTGCGCAGCGACCACACGGCATGCACGGAACAATAATCAAACTCAATGCCCTGTCCGATCCGAATCGGGCCGCTGCCGATCACCAGCGCTTTCGGCCGATCCGTAGCCTGCACTTCATCCGCGCCGCGATAGGTAGAGTAATAGTACGGAGTCGTGGATTCAAATTCCGCAGCGCAGGTATCCACCAGCAGATATGAAGGCAGAATCCCCCACTGTTTGCGCAGCGCACGCACTTGTACAGGTGTTAAACCGATCAAACGTGCAATGCGGGTGTCCGCGATGCCGAAGCTTTTCGCTCGCTTCAGGTAAGGCGCGGACAGGTTGGGGCCGCCCACGCGTAGTCCTTGCTCGACACTGACCACGTTTTGCAGCTTATATAAAAAGAACGAATCAATTTGGGTGCGCAGCGCGAGCTCCTCCACTGAGCTGCCGCGCCGCAAAGCTTCTACGACCACAAACAGACGCCTGTCGTCCGGTTCTCCATCTAAATAGGATTCGATCGCTTGATCAGTCCAGTCTTGAATACCCGGCAGCTCCAAACTGTCCATACCAATTTCCAGTGAGCGCAGCGCTTTGTGCAAAGCGGCCTCGAAGTTGCGCTCCAAGGCCATCACCTCGCCTGTTGCTTTCATTTGCGTCCCCAATGTACGATCCGCTTGCGGAAATTTATCAAACGGCCAGCGGGGCACTTTGACTACTACGTAATCCAGCGCGGGTTCAAACGAAGCATAGGTTTTGCCAGTCACCGGATTGAGAATCTCATCCAGCCGCTTGCCTACCGCAATCTTCGCTGCCACTTTGGCAATCGGATAGCCGGTTGCTTTGGAAGCGAGCGCCGACGAACGGGACACGCGCGGATTGACCTCAATGACGCAGTATTCTTTGGACGTCGGGTGCAAGGCCAGTTGGACGTTGCAGCCCCCTTCAATTGCCAGCGCACGAATAATATCGCACGATGCAGTCCGCAACATCTGGTATTCCGAATCAGTCAGTGTTTGCGAAGGCGCCACCACGATGCTGTCGCCTGTGTGCACACCGACCGGATCGATGTTTTCCATGTTGCAGATGGTGATACAGGTGTCGTTGGCGTCCCGGATGACTTCGTATTCAATCTCTTTCCAGCCGCGGATGCTTTTTTCCACCAGCACTTGATGGATCGGCGACTGCTGGAGGCCCCGCACCAGGATCGAATGCAAGTCGTCCATCGTTTCAGCAATCCCGCCGCCTGTGCCGCCTAATGTATAAGCCGGACGAATAATCACCGGCAGACCGATCTCTTGCACAAAACTGATGCCGTCCTCGAGTGTTTCCACCACGAGACTTTGCGGGACTGGCTGGCCAATTTCCTGCATTTTATCTTTAAAAAGCTGTCTGTCTTCCGCCTGCCGGATCGACGCAAGCGGTGTGCCTAACACTTTCACCCCGAAACGCTCCAGGATCCCCGCTTCCGCCAAAGCGACTGCCAAGTTCAGCGCAGTTTGCCCGCCTAGCGTTGCGAGCAATCCGTAGGGCCGTTCTTTGGCGATAATTTTCTCCAGCGACTGTACCGTTAAAGGTTCCAAGTACACGACATCCGCCACATCCGGGTCAGTCATAATCGTGGCGGGATTGGAGTTCACCAGGATGACGCGGTATCCCTCTTCGCGTAACGACTTGCATGCCTGCGTTCCGGCGTAATCGAATTCAGCCGCCTGCCCGATGACGATCGGGCCAGAGCCGATCACCATTAATGAAGCCTGTTTATGAGGCGCATCATGTTTAGGTTGCGTAGACAAGATAATTCTCCTTCCGCTCGGCCATGTGCACCATAAAGCGATCAAATAAATACTCAGAATCCTGCGGTCCAGGACATGCTTCCGGATGGTACTGCACGGAGAAACAAGGATAAGAAAGGTGCCGTAACCCTTCGACCGATCCATCATTTACATTAATATGGGTAACTTCCAGCTCTGCCGGAATGGAATCTGCATTTAACGCGTAACCGTGATTTTGGGAGGTGATGCAAACCCTGCCAGTTTGCAATTCTTTGACCGGATGATTGGAACCGCGGTGACCAAACGTCATTTTATAAGTGGTGGCTCCAAACGCCAATCCCAGCAGCTGATGTCCCAAGCAAATCCCGAAAATTGGATACACTTCTGCCAACTCGCGAATTGTCGGTAAGATATCCGCGTTGTTCTCAGGGTTGCCAGGTCCGTTCGACAGCAAGATGCCATCGGGCTCCAGGGCATGGATCGTGTCAAAAGACGTCCGGGCTGGGACAACGGTCACTTTGCACCCCCGGTTAATGAGGCTGCGAATCATATTTTCTTTGGTGCCAAAGTCCATCACGACCACGTGATAAGCTCCTGCGCGAGACGCGGATCGGATTGTCGGGGTGCTGACTCGCTGCACCTGATTTGTCTCCCAGGGAGCAACCGTCAAATTGCCGGCTGCCCACTGCCGCGCAACTTCTTCTTCAGTTCCTGCGACAATTACACCGCGCAGTGTTCCATGAGATCTTAATGCTCTTACCAGGCTGCGCGTATCTACTTCGGTTAATACCGCAATGCCGTTTTGTGCTAAGTATGCAGCCACTGTCTGTTCTTGTTGATAATGACTAGGCCATTCACAGCTTTCGCCCGTGATAAATCCAGTCAACCAAGGACGTTCAGCTTCGAAATCTATTGGATTAATCCCATAATTGCCGATTAATGGGTAGGTCATTGCCACGATTTGATTGGCGTACGAGGGATCTGTAAGGATTTCCTGATAACCCGTCATTCCAGTATGAAAGACCACTTCACCCTGCGCGTGATCCAAACTCCCCAAGATTTCCCCCGCAAAAATCTGACCGTTCTCCAGGACTAAGCACCCCTGCACAGCCATCCCTCCCGTATAACTACTTCACACGTACGATCTCAAACACAATTGAACGTTATGAATTATTATACGTAATTATGCATAATTTATCAACCAGCAAAAAAAACTTCTGCTGATTCTTTTCACCCGCTCCTATGGACGAACACATTGTCAGACGCGCAGATTTCGCCTGTGTCGATTCCGAGGAATAAACTATCAACCGATTGCTCAGCATGTCCCATCTTCCGGCATCATCATTCCATGCTGAATA
>JAQBPP010000365.1 GCA_028287455.1 Bacilli bacterium
AGGTTTCCTGTACGATAATCACCATTCCATAGCTAACGAGGCCAATAATAATCCCAAGCGTACCAATCATGGCAATCAACACAGCAGGCAACCTTCCAACCCTTAGTTTTTCTAACCACCTGACGACAGGATTTAAAAAAATAGCCAGCACAAGCCCTAGGACAAAGGGAAGCGTGTAATCCAACGTTTTCATAAATAACCATGCCAACAACGATAAAAAAATCAGCAGCAACAAAACTTCCAACACCCGGAACCCATATGTGCGCAATTCGTCTCGCCTGGCTTGAAACGGGTTATGATCCTTCATTGTTGGCCCTCCTTCGGTGTGGCAGGCTAATTTGAAATAACGCGCCCGCTGGCAATCGGTTACTTGCTTCAATTCGACCCTCACTCTTCTCAACAATTGCACGTGTGATAGCGAGCCCTAAACCGGTATCCCCTTTGTGCCCGTGATAAAACCGCTCGAAAATCCGGTCCCGATCAGTTTCATCGATTCCCGCACCATCATCCCACACTTGTATCAGGGTTCGATCTGCTTGTTTGATCACACTGATCCCTACTTCGTTCAGCGCGTAACGCACTGCGTTCGACAACAGATTCACGATAGCTTGCGTGAGTTTATCCCGATCGATCACGACCACTGCGTGATCTAATTGCGTTACGTTGACGCTTAGCCCTTTTTGTTTGGTTAGACTGCCAATACGCGCCAGGATATCCGGGATCAATTCACCTAAATCTACTTGCTGTGGATTGTAAATATCATCAAGCGTCTCTAACTTGGATAAGTAAATTAATTCATCGACAATCTTTTTGAGACGAATGCTTTCTGAACTAATGATTTCAAGTCCTTCATTAATTTCGTCACCTTGAAACAAACCGTCGCGGATCCCCTCGGCATATCCCTGTATCGACATGAGCGGTGTTTTCAACTCGTGGGAGGCATGCTGCAAGAAGCGGCGTTGGCCCTCATTATACTGCCTTAGGGATTCCACCATCTGGTGAAATGCACGCGACAGCTGTTCCCATTCATCGTTTGTGCGGATAATTGGCGTCGGGTTAAAATCACGCAATGCAACTCGTTTCACTGCTGCGCCCATCGTATGAATCGGTTTGACCAACTGGCGAACCAGGATAAACACGATGATCAGAATAACCGCTACAGTTAATAAGAAACCTCTGAGCAAGACAAAGAAAATTTCCTTCGTGATCCTATCTACCTGATAAGCATCTGTTGTCAACACTATCACTCGTTGTGACAGTCTCCCCTTTTGAACGGGCACTGCTACATAAAGAATCGATCGGCCGGCCAACTGACCTATTCCTCTGGGATATTCCTCACCTGCAAATGTATTGCCTAACTGTAACATAAATGGTTGGCCCTGCATGCTCGTATCATTCGTTTGTTCGACGAACATACCGCCTGATTTAACATTCACCAAATAAAACTCACTGACTGCATTGATCCGCGCGATCCGAAAAATCAATTGTCGATTGGGGTCCAAACGATCATCGATAAAGCTGTCACGCAAAATGCGATCCTGCTGCAGCAGCCCTTGATAAGCATTATCGATTGTATAATTACGAAGAAAAGTAAAAAAAGTACTTCCGGATATTACCAGAACAAGAAAAGCTATCAGCAAATGCGAGAGCAATAATTTCACACGAATTGAGTTCCACAGTCGCACCATCGTTAACTCTCCAATTTATAGCCGTAACCCCAGACTGTTCTGATTTCAGCGATCGAGCCTTTACTTTTCAACTTTTTACGCAATCGCTTCACAAGATCATCAATTGCCCGTTCATCCCCTATGTAGTCATAGCCCCAAACCTGGTTCAGCAGCTGCTCTCGTGTGAACACCTTATTGCTGTTTTCCACGAAAAAGAGAAACAAATCAAACTCTTTTGTAGTCAAAGTGATTTCTACCTCTTCGTGCTGCACCTGTCTGCGGTCAGGAAACACTCGCAAATCCTTGATTTCAATTGCTGTCTCGGTCTTTCTTTCATCTGCAGCCTTCAGTGCTGCAGATTCTGCCTGCCCAACACGGCGAAAGATGGTTTTCACTCGTGCCACTAATTCCCTTGGAGAGAACGGTTTGGAAAGATAGTCGTCCGAGCCGAGCTCAAGTCCCAGGATTTTATCAATCTCATCATCCCGGGCGGATACCATGATGATTGGGAGCTCGCTGACGCCTCTAATTCGTTTACAGAGCTCATAACCGTCAATACCCGGCATCATGATATCCATGATGAACAAATCCGGCTGCTGGGATTCGAAACGATTCCAGGCAAGCTCACCAGTTGCAAACAGTTCTACTTGATAACCCTCATTTTCCAGATAACGCTCGATTATGCGCCTGATCGTTTCATCATCATCGACAACAAAAATCAGCTTGTCCGTATTCAAATGAATGCGACCTCCTTTTCCAGCGAACACCGCATAAGTTACTTGCGATTATCGAGCATTCTCCGCACGCGCCCTCGCATCATAAAGCCCAATCCAATCATAAGTACTGCACATATATACAAAACGATGCACAGTGTTGTTTGCCTGGCAGCCATGGCAACAGAGGCAGTCGCGAGGAGAATCATGGCAATCAAAGCAAAACCAAAAAACATCAATCGCTGTTTAACAGACAAAGGGTGTTCAGACATTTCCGGGTATACCTCCTTTATCACCTAGTTTTTGGCTAAGCTGCCATCGGGCATCGCAATTGCGTGCTGTTGTACATACACTGATCAAAAGAAGGGGGAGGATCAAATGCCCGCAGTTGTAGGACAAATTCTGATCAACCAAATCAGTGGCGGAGGAAACGCCATTTTTGGAGACGCTCCCTTCATTACACCGAAATCCACGACAAAGTCATACGCTGGAGCAGGCGGCGGTAATTTTGGGGTTTTCACAAACACCTTTAGTGTATGGAGTATCACCAATACATTGGACCCCGACGTCAATGATTCAAATATTGTTGCGCCTGACAGTGGTGTGCTTACGCCCGCAACTCCTATACCACTCGTTTTGCCTTCCAGGAGAAAAGCCTGACAGACTATTTTTTAAATTGTACCACTGAATTCCAGGTAACGTCTAAGTACTCCGCCATCGCCGATTGTGCGACAACAGGTGACTGGCGTTTGATTGCGTCAAATATGTTCCAGTAATAAACAACAGACGAGTTTGCATCAGTTGCACTGAGAACGAGCATCGTCACACTCTGCATGGATGCTGACAGCGTGGACAACAGGTTTAATAAGACTGGATTGGCCGCTGCTTCTGCAACGGTCAAATGAATTTGCCAATCCATGCTGACCATTTCCTTAAGCTCCAGTCCGCCGCACTCCAGCTTCCAAATAGCAGCAGTGAGCTCGTCCAGCTGCTGCTCAGTACGCCTCTGTGCTGCGAGCGCCGCTGCTGTGGTTTCAAGGATGGTGCGCACTTCATGCAGATACTGCAAATCATTGAGCCCGAGCAGTAAAGCCGCATTCATCGGCTCGACAATGTCTGTTTTCATATTAACACTGGCAACAAATGTACCTTCGCCATGCCGCATGCTGACCAACCCCATGCCTTGCAACGCAGAAAAAGCCTCCCGCATGGCTGCGCGGCTGACACCAAACTCGTATGCCATGTCAGCCAGCGAGGGAAGCTTGTCTCCTGGTTGTAAATCACCTGATCGGATATAGTGCACGATTTCGTCGGTAATACGTTGATATTTCTTCGTAGCGTTACCGCGTCTTGCGTTCATCATGCACCGCCTTTCGTGACGTAGGACTGCTGCTGTAAGTCTATCTGTTATACCTTGACTGCTCCTCCAGCATGTGGCGATACCGATGGGCCAATCGACTGGATGCGGCTGCAGCAAGTGCTCCTGCCAGATCATCAAGGAAAGTATGACACATCCCGGTAGATTTGTCATTGAGCCATGCCAGGATCCCAATTTTCAATTTATCAAGGTAACCATAGTTTGTAAACGCAATGCTGCCGTATAAATTTAGAATAGAAAGTGCAAGCGTTTCATCAACGCCATAGAGACTTTCATCTGCTTGAACAACTGGTTGCAGAGGGAAAAACAGCATGCCCTGTTCAGCGAACAAATCCAGTTGAATCCCAGTCAGCAGTGCATTTTGCACTTCCCTTTTTGCAAGCACATGCAGAATGCTCTCCAGGCAGTCCGGCATCAAGAGGCCTGGAATATAATCTTGCTGCAGAAACAGGACCAATTCTGCCAATTGTTCCAGCCGTACTCCTCGCGCTTGCAAGAGCTGCACTGCTGCGTTGTGTAATGTATCACTGGCTATAAAAGATGGTCCTCCCTGTGCTGCGGATGCAAAACCGTTCATAATGAAAAACCCCCTCTTAAAATCCATGATGTGATCATGGTTCTGTAGAGAGGATTCCCAAAGGACACACTTATTACCAGTTAATCGCGGCGTACATTTAAGCCAAACAGACGCAAAATGAATAAGAACAGGTTCACAAAGTCCAGATACAAGGACAATACTACACGCGGAACTTGATCTTCGTCGACGCCATAATTCGTGATGCGTGAAACATCGAACAAGATATATCCGACAAATACAAGGATACCCAGCACTGTATACACTTGATTAACCCCTGCAGCTACTGCGGGAAAAATCAGCTGCACCAGACCGATGCCCAGCAGAGCTAAAATACCAATAAACAAGAAACCGCCGAGGAAATTAAAATTGGCCTTGGTAGTGATTACATACAGCGAAGCACCGCCAAACGCAAACACAGTGACTAAAAATGCTTCCAACACCGTATTTGCACCAAGTCCGTGGCTGTAATAGCTTATTACTGGAAACAACGTAATACCTGACAAGAATGTGAAGCTATACAAGAAGCCGTACCCAACCTGACGCTTGCGGACAAACGAAGCTGCGAAGATCATAATGATTTCCACGAGCATGAGCGGCAGCATCAGCACTTGCGGAACCATCTGCCCTGCATAAAGACCTACCGTGGCAATCAACAGGCTGATAAAAAATGCAGGCAACACACGTCCTGTCGCCATACGCCTCGATGAAATACTAGATGGATACATCGCCATACCTCCTTATTGAGTAAAAACCCGTACTAGCCTTATTTAATCATACGAATTATATAACGTAAAGTTTCATCCCTGCCCAGAAGAATTTAGACAGAAACCTCAAATTCCTGCCACTTGTTATTATAGTCAAT
>JAQBPP010000010.1 GCA_028287455.1 Bacilli bacterium
TCCAGAATCTCCGGCTGGACATCCAGCACCTCATGAATGCGTGCTGCGGAAGCGGAAGCGCGCGGAACCATGAAAAACAACATCGAAACCATCATGACTGCAAACAGGATTTGCATGATGTACTGGATAAATGCCATTAAGTTTCCGATTTGCATGACGTCATTGTTAATGCGAATGCCGCCAAACCAAACGATTGCGAGTGTCGAAAAATTAATAATCAGCATCATAAGCGGCATCATGGATGCCATAATTTTATTTACTTTGATGGCTGTGTCAGTTAAGTCGAGGTTGACCGCATTAAAACGCTTCTTCTCGTAATCAACACGGTTAAAGGATCGAACGACGCGAATGCCGGTGAGGTTTTCACGCAAGACCCGATTCAACGTGTCAATTTTGATCTGCATGACTTTGAACAGCGGCATGCCTTGTTTGAGCACTGCAAAGATAACAAGACCGAGGACGGGCATGACTACGACAATCACAAGCGAAAGTTTGGCATCGGTAATCACTGCCATGATGATGCCGCCAATACACATCATCGG
The DNA here is from genome assembly GCA_028287455.1 of Bacilli bacterium. Classification (GTDB taxonomy): domain Bacteria; phylum Bacillota; class Bacilli; order Tumebacillales; family JAQBPP01; genus JAQBPP01. The sequence continues at coordinate 543 of JAQBPP010000010.1, forward strand.
CGCCATAATCATCAGTCGCAGCATCATGTTCAGCAGCTGCTGCACCTGAGTGATGTCATTTGTTGTGCGAGTGATGAGAGAAGCGGTGCCAAGTTTGTCGAACTCATGAAGTGCAAACTTTTGAACATGGGAAAAAACTTTATTGCGTAAAATTTTTCCAAATCCTGCTGACACTTTTGATGCGATGAAGCTTGCAGCAACAGAACATAATACACCTCCTATGGCGACGAGGAGCATGAATCCGCCGATTTCCAGGATGTAGGCGATATCTCCCTTCATCACCCCTGTGTCCACGATGTCTGCCATCAACGTGGGGAGGTATAAGTTGGATAAGGATTGCAAAAAGATGAACAACATGACAAGAGAAACCGAAATCCGAAAGGGCCTAAGGAGTCTAAATAACTTGATCAATTTTTCCACCTCCAACGAAATCTGGACTATAGCAACGCATCAGGCCGAAGAATTGCCATACAGCTGGCTGCCGCGTCTTGCATCTCCTGTGCGACTGATTCAGGTATATGTTTCAAGTGTCCATCCTGATTCTCGATGCATCGTATAAAATGCGACATCCCGTTGAACAGGGCACCTGAAAACTGCATGGCGAGCAGCCCAGGGGACATGGTTCTAATCTCTCCGGATGGCATGCCTTTGCTAAGCGTTTCAGTTAGTACATGCAGAAAAGCATGGGGCCATCCCAATTGCTTAATTTCCTGTTCGGAAAACACCAATTTCAACTCGTGACGCATTCTCATGAAAAAAAGCACCATTTCACGGTTTTGTAACACACTTTCAAACATGGATGTGACGTAACGCTCAAAAAGACTCAGTACAGATCCTTGTTGGGTGAAAATGGACTGTACGTGTTCATTCGATTTGTCCATCATGGTGGCGAATAGCTCACGAAACAAAGTTGCTTTGTCTTTGAAATAGTAATGAACCAACCCTTTTGCGATGCCAGCCCGCCCTGCAATATCTGCGATTTCGGACGCCGCATAACCCTTTTCCACATATACACTTAATGCAGACTTTAAAATTTCATCCATACGTTGACACCTTAGACGTGAGTTTTGTTCCTTAGTGCGCGGCATTAATCTCACCTCTTTTTGGCTGACTAGTCAGCCAAAATATAATTGATCCTGTTTACGATGTCAACTAAAGAAAAACCCGAAATAGCTATTAAATAGCGGTTTCGGGTTTTGCCTAATTGGAATCAGCTATTGCTGTTGTTTCAATGTCGCAACAGCTTTATTCAATGCATCCTCAGCATCGCGCAGCTGGGTATTTACATCTTTATCCATTTCAGCCCTCAAAACACCAATGATCGTTCCGCGGGTTGTACTTTCATATGGACTGACTTCTTTTGGCCAGACCGCATATTTGCCGTAGAATACAGCAGGTTTATTCTTTCCGTTGAATTCCGGAGCGTTTGTCGCAAACGCTTTTTGCACATCCGGATTGGTAACTGCAGCAGGGGTCGGCTCCGATCCGCTTTCCATTTGATCTAACGGAACGGGATCGGTGGTTAAATATTGAATAATTCTAAATGCGATATCCTTATTCTGGGACTGAGGGGCAACTGCCCAGCCTGACGTCTGGCGGGCAGGCTCCGTGCCAACTCCGTCAATCGTAGGCACAGAAACCATATCCCAATTCAAATGGAAATTTTTATCAGTAGCGGCCCCGCCTGTTTGACCGCCAAACAAGTGATACCAGCCAGCAAAAGTAACGATCATCGCTACATTTTGATCGACAGAGAACCCTTGGAAAATGTCTTTATTAACCTGCGGGTCAAAATTTCCAGGAATTGCGTAAACCTGATCGTACAGAGAGAATACTTTTTGCCACTTTGGATCTGTGGTTAGGACAGACTGATTGGTTTTCGGATCCAGCCCGAGCAAAGGATACTCGTCAGAAAATGCAGTGTTATAGTCTGCAAGCCATAGTCCATGGTACTGCTTTCCGCCATCCACACGCGTCATTTTGGTGGCCAGATCAATGGCTTGTGACCAGGTCATGCCATCATGTGGATAAGGTACACCAAATTTATCAAAAATATCTTTGTTATAAGCCATAACAGTATGATTCAGTCCATTTGGCAGATCCCACATTTGGCCTGGCGTCATATACATCGTGTTTGCACTTAAGGCCGATTGATCAAACTGATTTAAATCAAGTTTGTACTTGTTAATAAGAGGAGTCATGTCATAAACATAACCGTACTGCTGCAAGCCCGCCAAATCTGTTTGTCTGCCCACTTGGTACAGATCGAATGTCGCTCCTTTTTGCGCGAGACTGGCGATCGTATGATTGGGATTCGGATCATCCGGCTTCACCTGTTGCAACGTGACATTCGGAAATTTCTTTCTGATTGTGTCCTGCAAGGTCTGTAAGCTGTTATCGGCAACATTTGCTACTGTAATTGTTACTGTTTCGTTATTGTCTACAGCATCCGTTTGCCCTGGCTTTGCACCAGTAGCGTTACTGCCGCATCCAGCCACGATCGATCCTGAAAGTACAGTGGTCATCGCCAGCAAGGAAACCTTTTTCATGTTTAACATCTGTTTTTCCCCCTTTTATCAATCAGTTTATTAATTCTCACAAACTCAACAGAAATCGTTTACATCTAACTATAGAGTTTGTAAAACCTGCCATCAACCGGACTTTTTTGTTTCAATAACACTTTTTAGTTCAACGTCTGATATTCCCAATTTACTCGATACTTACTAGCTGAATTTTGATACACTTGGGGAAAAATACAACGGATTGGAGTAACGACATGAATTTACGAAACAATCAACAAAATGACTGGGAAACTGAACAGATCCTGCAGCGAAACCGAGTGACAACCCGTTCTTATTTTATCCCCTTCGTTGATGAAGCGGCTGCTTTGACATGCGAAAGAGGTAATTCTTCTTATTTTCAGTTGTTGAATGGCAATTGGAATTTTCATTATGCGACTGCTCCAGCGTATTCTCCCACAGGATTTTTTGAAGAAAGCTTCGATGTAAGCGGTTGGGATACTCTCCCAGTTCCAAGCAGTTGGCAAATGCATGGGTATGGCAAGCCGCACTATACGAACACCGTATTTCCTTTCCCGGTGGATCCTCCGCGAGTACCCACTGAAAATCCGACTGGGGCTTACCGTCGAGATTTTTACGTTTCAGACACTTGGGCAGGACTTCGAATCAATTTGCGGTTTGAAGGTGTAGATAGTGCTTTCCATGTATGGGTAAACGGTCATGAGGTGGGCTACAGTCAAGGCAGTCGGCTGCCATCCGAATTCGACATTACTTCTTTTGTTCGATCGGGGTACAACAGCTTATCAGTGCGCGTGTATCAGTGGTCGGATGGAAGCTACATTGAAGATCAAGATATGTGGTGGCTAAGCGGTATTTTTCGCGATGTCTATTTAATTGCGACCCCTACTGTTTATCTGCAGGATTTTACAGTACAAACCGAGTTGGACGATCAGTATCAGAATGCGACTCTTAAGCTCAACACCTTGTTGAAAAATAGCACTGCGAATGGAGTTGAAAACTTACAGGTTGCAGTGAGGTTATTGGACTCACTGCAGCAGCCGATGCAAGGTTTAAATCAATCCCGCACTGTTTCAGTTCGCGCAGGTGAACAGGTGGACTTGCAGCTCGAGATGCGTGCAGCTGGGCCGGAAAAGTGGTCTGCGGAGAATCCTTATCTTTACCATTTACTGCTTTCCCTTCAAAACGAGAAAGGGGAAGTGCTTCAGGTGATTCCTTGTCGGGTAGGCTTTCGGCAAGTGGAGTTAAAGGACGGGAATCTGCTGGTAAATGGGGTCCCCATTATGCTCAAAGGAGTTAATCGGCACGATCACCATCCTGACCTTGGGAAAGCCGTTCCGCTTGAATGGATGATTGAGGATGTTCGATTGATGAAACGACATAACATTAATGCAGTCCGAACTTCTCATTATCCAAATGACCCACGCTTTTATGATTTGTGCGACCAGTATGGGCTTTATGTGATGGATGAGTCTGATTTGGAGTGCCATGGATTTAAGCAAGCCGGCAACTATACTCAGCTAAGCGATAATCCAGAATGGGAAGCGGCCTATGTGGATCGGATCGAGCGCATGGTACAGCGTGATAAGAATCATCCCTCGGTGATTATGTGGTCGCTTGGAAATGAATCTGCTTACGGCTGCAACCACGAAGCAATGGCAGGCTGGGCCCATGAGTTCGATCCAACGCGATTGGTTCATTATTGCGGGGATTCACAAGCCCGAGTAGCTGATGTTTATAGTACCATGTACACCACTGTGGAAAAAATGCACGAACTTGGAAGCAGGACTGACCTTACAAAACCGCATATTTTGTGCGAATACGGCCATGCCATGGGCAATGGCCCAGGCGGTCTGAAAGAATATGTAGAAACGTTCTATACCTACAAACGGCTGCAAGGAGGCTTCATCTGGGAATGGCTCGACCATGGGATCCGGCAGCACACAGCGGATGGGCAAGAGTATTTTGCGTACGGCGGAGATTTCGGAGATCAGCCGAATGATTACAACTTTGTTATTGATGGATTGGTATTTCCTGACCACACGCCTTCGCCAGGTCTGATCGAATACAAAAAGGTAATCGAGCCAGTGAAGGTAGATGAAGTCGATCTATTGCAAAGGAAAATCCAGATCACCAATCGTTACGATTTTATCTCATTAGATGATCTTAAGTGTGTATGGAACTTAATGGCAGACGGTCAGGTCTTACAATCGGGTGAGCTCGACGTTCGCAACATAATCGCAGGCAGCAATGAGACGATTACGGTTCCATTCACGCTACCAGATGTACTCAAACCGGCAACGGATTACTGGTTAAACATTGTATTCAACTTGGCGACTGATCGTGTGTGGGCCGAGGCTGGACATGAAGTGGCTTGGGCGCAATTTCTTTTACCTACTACTGCCACCAACTTAGTACCACAAAAGGCCGTTTCTGCTATGGCTCCTTTATCCTGCAAAGACGAAGGGAATTTACTTCTGATCAACGGATCAAACTTTGAACTGCGGTTTAATAAAGTGTTCGGCTTGCTTGAATCCTGGAAAC
>JAQBPP010000035.1 GCA_028287455.1 Bacilli bacterium
GAAGACGTGGTAAAACCACCATGTCATGGTCCACATGACAGACGTGACCACGATAACTTGAGTTATTGTAAGCCATATTACACTATATGAAACTGCTATTTGAAGAGGAAAACGAGCAAATCGATACTGTTGAAAGTAAGTTTTTCCCGTCCATAATAAAAGTGCACTAGTGATCAATGCCATTCCAAACTTGATCGGACTGCTATCAACTGGAACCCATTCGGCTATATCTGGATATATAAGGCTAAGGGTGCAGAAAAATAACAATAATGTAATCCAACAGACTATAAATAAGCGACTATGTTTGGAGACACTTCGTACTACAAGGTTGTCCGAAGGGAGTGTGGAGAAAAAGAACCAAATTGAACATAACGTCAAACCTAGTTGAGTTGCGATGCCAGGCAGATGGTACATCTCATCTTCTAAAATAAATCCAGGGGTAGACAGACCATGTATAGAAAAGAATCCGAATAGAGACATAAATCCTAAGGATAATAGCAAAACGTTGGCATTTCGCAATCGCGCACCCAACCAGCCAATGACTATCGAACACACTGCTGCAATAATTGATGCTCCACTTACCACATAAAAATGAAACCTCGGTGCCTCCCATGACATATTAAACCGGGGATCAATACTTAAAAACATATACACAACTATAGAAATTAGGAACCAAAAAACCAATCCAAATAACGTGGACGCTTTAGATATTGTCACTTTGGATAACCGTCCTGTCACAATAAGATTTTCATACACTTATCATACTTGATGAGATACGCTCCAGACTAGATGTAGATCCATTTGTCAGGACCGAAGAACTATATCTCAAAAAGAATTGCCTGATTCATCTGATCCGAGACCATGAAGTGAACTTTTCGGTACACCCGATATGAGTCGAATTCCTCTGAGCACCATGGGTCATTGTAACTGACTTTGGGCAATTTACAAATCGTTAATAACAATTGCGATTTTAAAGTGCATAATTGTCATTGAGGTTGAATCAGTTTATCAATTTAACTATGAGGAAAAACAAAAACTTGATAAAGGCAAACCTATGGAAACGTAGGGACGCAAAGCCATGGCCTAAGGTATCAACGATACTAGGGTTGACAGGTTGCCGGGTAATAGAGGTCCATCCTTTTATTCGGGGTGGACTTTTTTGTTGCCAGCGACCAGTAAATAAGGAGGCGTATCCTTCATGCAGGTTGTTTACTATCCGCTGACCAACGCACAAAAACGTATTTGGTATACCGAGCAGTTTTACCCTGGGACAAGTCTGGCTAATTTGGGCGGCTTTGCAAAACTCAAGTCGGAGACCGCAATCAATTGCAATATGTTGATGCAAGCAATCCAGCAACTAGTTCGTTTAAACGACTCGATGCGGCTCAGGTTGGTACCTGATGACGAGGGTGAGCCAAGTCAATATGTAGCTGACTATAAAAAATTTGACATTGAATTGTTTGACTGTACAAAAGCAGGTGATGATCGCGCGATTACGGAGTGGGGGCATGCAGAAGCACACAAGCCGATCCCTATTTATGACAGTGATTTATTTTATTTTGCCATATTTAAGATCAACAGCAGAGAAACCTGGTTGTTCGCAAAAGTTCACCACGTTATCGCCGACGGAATCTCCATGGTTTTGCTTACGAATCAAATTATCGACATGTATTTAAAACTGGAAAAAGGACAACAAGAACCACATTTCAAGCAACCCTCATACGCGGAGCATATTCAAAGTGAACTTCAATATGAGCGATCGGAACGTTTTAAAAAAGATAAGCGTTTTTGGCATGAGCAATATGAGAGCATTCCAGAATTCACCGTTCTTAAACGAAAAGAATCCTATGTCAAGCATATGGAGGCTGTTCGTTTTTCCAAAGTAATTTCTGATTCGTTGCAAAGCGAAATCCAAGGGTTTTGCAAACAAAATAACATCAGTGTGCTCTCCTTGTTTCTCTCGCTAGTAGACATCTATACGTACCGTACCACCGGACAACAGGATGTAGTGGTGGGAACGTTTATGGCTAACCGGACGAATGCGAATGAAAAACAAATGTTGGGAATGTTTGTTTCCACAATTCCAATTCGAACTCATATCGATGAAAACACGGAATTCCTAGCCTTTGTCAGTCGGAAGATGAAAGATCAGTTGAGTATTATTCGGCATCAGAAATATCCCTACAACGTACTTGTAAACGATTTGCGAGAGAAACACGGTGCTATTAACAAGCTGTTTGGAATGTCGTTGGAATTCCAGGTGATGCAATGGCAGCAGCAAGAAAATATTTCTTACCTGATCGAACCTTTATTTTCCGGATATGAACTAAATGACATCTCCATTCATGTAAAAGAACGATGGGATAACGGCACTTTGGCCATTGACATAGATTACCGTACCGACTTGTTCTCCCACACTGAAATAAATACTATTTTTCAGTGCATCATGACGCTGCTGGAAGATGCATTAGCCCATCCAGACAAAAAGCTGTTCGAGCTCGAAATTTGCGCAGAAGATGAAAAACAGCGGCTGCTCCAGCAGTTCATCCGTCCCGGGATGCCCTATACGCAGAGTATGACACTGCCTGATTTATTTGAACAACAGGTGGAAAA
>JAQBPP010000065.1 GCA_028287455.1 Bacilli bacterium
CCTGCGAGGCATGCGGCAGACAAGGTATTGTTTTCGCTTTTGACCAATCGCTCCGGCGTGGCGCCCAGGAAACAACCAGCGCCAATTTCCACCGCAAACAGATAGCTCATTGGTTGTTCCTCCCTGAGCCTCGTCAGAACAATTTCAGGGGACAAAGTAAGCTCGGAACTCACTTGCAGTTCCCGTGCAAGCACCACTTTATGCAGCAAGCCAGCACGAATCTCCCGGCTCGCATGAGCCACTGCTTCTTTCCACTTTTCCGGTTCATTTTCCACTACTTGCGGGCTGCCCGCTGCCACAGGATACACACCGGCACCATAAAGATCTGGCAGCGGCAGTTCGAACAGCGTTTTAATGAGCAAGAGCAGTTGTTCAGCGATCCGCTTAGGCTCGTCCCCAGCATTCACCAATTGATTCACGGTGAGCCAGGAATTGCCCTGCGTTTGTGTGACCATCAACTGCGGCAGCATCAGACGGCCATCGCCGAAATCCTGCCACAGATCACTGCCCTGCTGCAGCGGATCAAACGAAAATCCTCCAAGCAGCAGCGGGCCTGTGCCTGCCGCTACTTCCGACTCCGCAGAAGCGCCCACCCTCACATGATCCTGCAGCAGTTCGGTCCAGTTGGATTGCGCTTGTGCAAATCGCTGCTCAGATTCTGTTTTAATTGTACAAACAGCGCCAAGTCCTGCAATTACCAATTCTCCGGCAGGATCTGACCAATAAACGCGCCTGCCTGTATATTCTGCTTGACCTAATGCAAAAAATGAAAGTGGATCAATCGGGTTTATGTTCAGCACCTTGCTTACCAAAATCGGACGGGAGGTGAGGCGCGCCCGTTTCACGCCCTCAGCAAGTGGGTTTTGCAGCTCTTTCGACTGAATGGTGACCACTTTTTTTCCCCCAAACACAAAGTAGACCGACATAGTCGGCCTTGTCGTACTATATCAACAGCGACACGTTGTGTAAAATCAATTGACACCCTGTTCCAGATTTCCTAAACTCATATGGAACAGGTTATGTTTACTCTAGTATGAAGCATTGTGCAGATAGAATCAACTACTTGGCGTGCGGCTGTAAGTTTGTGGAAATAAGGGGGTTATCTAGGATGCAAGAAGGATTGGAAACGAATCAGCAACCCATTTCAAACCATGAGCCTGCAGGCGGTTGGAAAGTATGGTGGCGCCTTTTGCGTCCTCATACACTCAGTGCTTCGTTCGTACCTGTTTTAATAGGGACCGCTCTCGCTTTGCTGCAGATGAAGAGAATCAATCAGATCAACATGCTCCTGTTTGTCGCAATGCTTGCAGCAAGCATTCTGATCCAGGCTGCCACCAATATGTTTAATGAATATTATGATTTCAAACGGGGCCTGGATTCATCAGAATCAGTCGGAATTGGCGGAGCGATTGTCAGGGAAGGGATTGCAGCGCAGACAGTTCTTCGGCTTGCGCTAGTATTTTTCGCGGTTGCCATGCTGCTTGGCGTGTACATTTGCAGCCACTCCAGCTGGTGGATCGCTTTGGTGGGCGTAATTTGCATGGCAATCGGATACCTATATACAGGCGGGCCTTATCCAATTGCATATACCCCTTTTGGAGAGTTAATGTCAGGGGTGGTTATGGGTCTTATCATCATCTTAATCTCTTTTTTCATTCAATCGGGTATGGTCACGCTGCAGAGTGTGCTGATCTCCGTTCCAATTGTCATTCTGATCGGCGCCATCCTGATGGCGAACAATATCCGCGATCTCGACGGCGACCAAGTAAATGGCAGAAAAACGTTGGCAATTCTGTTAGGCAGACAACGAGCGATTCAATTTTTGACCGGAATGTTCGCCGTGTCTTATTTATGGGTCGTTTACCTGGTCGGCTCACACGAAACCCCTTATTGGCTGCTGCTGGTCTTCGCAAGCGTCCCCAAAGCTGTTCGAGCATCCCGCGGCTTCCAGGGGAAAACTTCGCCCCTGCAAATGATGCCCGCGATGCAGGCTACTGCTCAAACCAATACGCAATTCGGTTTTTTGTTGGCGCTTGGACTGGTACTGGCCAATTGGTTCTAAAACACGGGCTCGCAAAGGAGCAGATTCTAATGGATCAAAACAGCTCCATCCTTGATGCACTGGGCATCCATATCGTAGAACTTACAGCAGATCGAGCAGTCGCAACTATGCCGGTTAACGCCTCTACTCGCCAGCCATTTGGGATCTTGCATGGCGGCGCATCTGTCGTTTTAGCGGAAACTGTCGCAAGCATGGGCACGTGGAACTTAATCGATCAACAAAATGAATACGCAGTTGGGCTGGAAATTAATGCGAATCATATCCGCAGCAAACAAGACGGCGTCGTGACCGCGGTTGGAACGCCGCTGCACAAAGGCCGTTCGACAATGGTTTGGGACATTCAAATCACAGACGAGGCGGGCAAACTGATCTGCGTGTCCAGATGTACGGTGGCCATATTGCCAAGAAAATCTACTGGTAAATGATGATCCGCATTTTTCGCCATTTGCTCATTTTAACGTAAGCATGCAAGGTACTCCCGTTCCCGTTGCTCCCGGTTCGCTCATTTTTTCAATGTACTTGATCCCGCGCTGACATTGAGTTGGGCATTTGATACAAGTGTCGACAGTGACAAGCTTCATCTGCGGCTGGTGATGATCCGTGACACTCTTCTTTTTCGGTCCGCTTTTGTTGGTTTGGCCTGCGCGCGCCATTGCTGATCCCTTCTTATCCGTTCATGTTGGGCTGGAGCAGGGAGACCATTGCTCCCTTGCCCTCTACATTTAATGCACGGAGAATCAACAATGTTCGTAACTGGGGACCGAATGCGCCCACGTTCGTGTAGGGTCACCACCGGATGCAGCTCCCGCGTTTCACCTCTCTGATAACGACTGCACAGCCTCCAATGCTCTGTCTATTTCCTCTGGGGTATTATAAATTCCTGGAGTAAAGCGTGCGTAGCTGATTGGATATGGGGCGGCAGTGGCGATAATATTCTTTTGAAGGAGTTTTTCAACTACCTCGCCTGTAGTAAGTCCTCGTACCTCAAAGGCAACAATCCCAGCAGATAAGTCATCTTCCAGGGGAGTATGCAAAGTCACATGAGGCATTGCAGCAAGTCCTTCCTTGCACTGCCTGCCCAGCTGATGAACACGTGCGTAAATTCGGTCCCTGCCGATTTTTTCAACAAATTGAAACGCCGCAAGCAGCGCCCACCGATGCTCCATGGAATGGAAGCCTCCGGGAGTCATCAGCCTGCCATTATTCCGTTTCGGCCTTTCCGTACGATTATAGTAGGCATCAAATGCGTCTGAAAAGCTGGGAATCACGGGGGACACAACTTGCCAGGCCTCAGGAGCAGCCGCGATCAATCCCGTTCCGCGGGGACCATACAGCCACTTATGGCAACCAGAGATCAAAAAATCACAGCCTAATTCAGAGAACGTTTCCCGTTCAATTCCAAACCCGTGAACACCATCCACAATTAAAAGAATACGATCCTCATCAGTACGGCTCTGATTGATTTTGGCAAGCGCTGCTGCAATTTCAGCAACTGGGGTTTTGAGGCCTGTACCAGAGTTTACCCAGGGTATGCCTACCACCCGTGTTTTGTCTGAAACGGCATTAGTAATGGACGCGACCATCTCCTCTACAGTAACCGATTTCAAGTTTTGATACAGTTGGACTTCCCGAACGCTCGTCCCGGTACGCTGAGTCGCCTGATGGATGGATTCCCGGTGAGCGTAATGATCATGCTGCGTAGTAAGAATCTCCTGCCCCTTTTGGAGATTAAGTCCTGTATAAATAGTACCCAGCCCCATCGTGGTGCTGTCGGTCAATGCAACATCGTCTGCATCCTCCATCGCCAGATAGTTGGCAGCCGCTATACGCACATCCTGCATGGCAGCATCTTCGTGCGCCATCGTGTAGAGCACAGGGTTTCGGTTTAGCGCGTCACGATGGCGTTCAATGGCCTCCTGCACCGGCCTTGGGTGTGAGGCGATAAATTGTGAGGCGCCCAGATGGATATACTCTGGGCTTAAACTAAACTGCTGTTGTACTGAATCCCAATCGAATTCTTGATCTGTATCATCGACGTCTGTATTTACTGTTTGTAGCATAATCATTTCCTTTCCGTCAGTTAAGCTGCCCAAACGTAATATCACCAACCGTATCAAGAATATTCGATTAAACTGCGCACACAGGCATGTACAATGCAAGCGCTTAACTAGTACAATAAAAAAAGAGAAAATTTAGGGGGCTACATCAATTGAATAAACCAGGAAAAGCAATGATTCTTACCGCTGTATCCGCAATCCTTCTGTCAGGCTGCGGACCCACAAAAAACGCGTCGCAAACCTCGCCCGATCAGCTTGTGACAAAAGATCCCGTCACCATCACCATTGGCATGACGAA